>CAYORP010000126.1:0-26849 GCA_964406415.1 uncultured bacterium | reverse complement strand
ACCTCTCATAAACACCTCCTTGTCTCTGGTATATTTTATCCAAATCAGAAATCTTTTCCAGAGGCAGGGAGGTGTTACCTATATATCTCAACTTTTGCAACTTTCAAAATTATCGGTTTCCAGTTATTTCTTTGACATACCTGATGGGAAGGAATAAAATAGGGTTTAAAATTAAATGTTTTGCAAATATCTACCATGGAGAAATGGAAATGTATAAAAATCCTTTTTTAACTGTTTACGATACCGCAGTTTTCGGCGGTGGACTGTGCGGGATAGGGACTGCACTTACGCTGGCTGGAAAAGGTAAAAAGGTCATTGTTGTCGAACAACGTCCACATCCGGGATGGGAAACAACATCTGCCTTTAACTGTGACTTTGGAAAGAGCACCTCTGATGCGGCAAAAAAAATAAAAAAATATCTAAAATCGGCAGGCGGCTATAAAAACAGGATTGTCTCTCCCCCTATCGCTGAGATTTGCCTGAGTGAACTTATGAAAGAGGTGAATCTTGATCTTCTTCTGTACTCTTATCCACTGCAAATACTTACAGAAAAAGGTCTTGTCTGCGGTGTGGTTACAGGCAGCAAAAACGGTGAACAGGTAATAAGAGCAAAGACCTTCGTGGATGCTACGGAGGGAGCCCTGCTGTGGCAGCAAACCGGCCTGAGTTTTAAAAAAACAGAAGATAGGGCATGGTCATTCGCAATAGTATTTAACGGAACAGGTAAAGGGATAAAAAGGTTTTCAATCCCGGGTGATAAAAAAAGACCTGTTATTGAAATAAAACCTTCAGTCTGGAATAGAGAATGTTATGTGGAATTTCTATCAAATAATGACTCAATATCCTCTGCCAGACTTTATGTTCCTGAGGTAATCTCATTTGTGAGAAAGAATGTATCACAGTTAAAAGACGCGGTTGTGACTCATACAGGATTTGAACTCTTTCCTTCGGATGTAAGACAACATCTTGAAAAAAAACATCTACGTCACACCGACCTTGAGAATCTTTTCTCTGCAGGCATATGGGCGATACCCGATGGAAAAGAACGTAAAAAGGAGAATTCAATTGCAGGGAGAATTGAGATAGGAGAAGAGTCCGGATTTGAACTAAAAAAGCATTTTAATGAATACCGTGGATACATCCCGAAAATACCTGAATTTGAGAGTACTCCTGTCAGGAAAAGCTACGGGTCAGAGGTGGTAATAGCAGGAGGCGGAACAGCAGGTGCTCTTGCTGCAATTGCCAGTGCAAGAAATAAAGTAAAAACAACAATTATTGAGGCAGGTACAATGCTCGGAGGGATGGGGACCGGAGGTGGAATTCACTCCTATTATTATGGAGTCCCCGGCGGACTGCAGGATGAGGTGGATAAAAGGGTGCAGGCCCTTTCCCCTTTATTCTGCGGTAATTACACAGTTAATGGCTTTCATCCTGAAGCAAAGAAGGTTGTGCTTGAACAGATGTGCGCTGAGGAGGGTGTTAAAGTACTCTATGACATGACCACAGTTGGCGTGGAGATGGCAGGCAAAAAAGTAAAAAGTATCCTAACTGTATCAGAAAACGGGAAGGTGCGTTGTTCCGGGAAGGTGTTTGTAGACTCTACGGGAGATGGGGATGTTGCAGTTGCGGCAGGTGCACCCTACAAGATAGGCAGGGAATCAGATGAACTGCCCCACGCCTACAGCCAGTCAGGCGGATGGCTGGATACAGAAAAGAAAACTATGAGGGTTATTAACTTTGATGCAGGCTTTGTTGACCCTTTTGATACGGTTGATATAACCCGCGGAAGAAGACTGGGGTTATCCCACTTTAAAAGAAACAGATATACAGACAGATACCGTCCTACGTACATTGCCCCGCTTATTGGATTGAGACAGAGCAGGCAGATTACAGGAGACTACCTGCTTACACTGGAAGATGAGATATATGCAAGGAGATTTAAGGACTGCATCGGATTCGGAAGGGCAAACTATGACAATCATTTTGTCCACTGTTTTGATGTAGCAAACCAGAGTGATGCCGCTGTTCTCTGGGTGTGGATACTTGGATACTGGACAAGAATAATAGGCTGTGATATTCCTTACAGGTCTCTTTTACCTGAGAATGTTGAAGGACTGCTTGTCTCCTGCAGGGCATTATCACTGGATATTGACGCCCACTATGAATTCAGGATGCAGAATGATATGCAGAGAATTGGAGAAGCCGCTGGGATTGCCGCCGCACTGTCGGTAAAAAAGGGTGTCAGCCCCCGGAAATTGGATGTAAAGTCTGTACAGAAGCAACTGAGAAAGACAGGTGCCCTTGACAAAAAAATGCGCCCTGAACCTGCTATTCCGAAGTATCCCTTTAAAAAGTTGAGGGAGATGTTTTTATCTGAAAAACCTGGTGATGCAGTCTGGGAGTTCTCTTTCAGGAAAGAGGCGATACCATTTTTGAAAAATGTCCTGAAGACAGGCAATAAGGATTCAAGGTTCTGGGCGTCTGTGGCTCTTGCCATGCACAAAGAGAAGGATGCTGTTCCTGAACTCGCGCGTTGTGTTTCAGGAAGAAGGCAAGAGATTCCTGAAGGACGTGGTACCGTGCCCCTGTGGAAGTCCTCAGTTGTCCTCCTGGGCAGGGTGGGGGATAAAAGAGCAACAGAGGTTTTGTCAGAAATACTCTTTGACAGTACAGCAGATATTGATACACTTATCGCTGTGGTGAGGGCACTCGGCAGGCTCGGGGATAAGAGAACAGTCCCTGCTCTCTTGAAATTTTTAAGGAGGAGAGATATTCCTTATGTCAGAAAAATGGCAGTTTCCTCTGGCCCTGCATCAAAACCCGTTGAAGAAGATTCACTCTGGCAGATTGAACTTGCGACGGCAGAGACCCTTAAGAGACTGGGGAGACCTCAGAAGGAAATAATCAAAAAACACATAAATGACACACGTTCGTATGTACGCAGATACGCAAAAAAAATCCTTACAGGTTAAGTTTTTTATAATAAACAGTCCAGCCATGCCGCAGAGATAAAAAGGAGATGAAAGTGTCTTTACAGTATGATTTTCCTGTAAACTATAAGACAAATTTCAGCAGGATATTGTCTTCTGCTGATATAGGTAGTAGTTTGTGGACAGCGGTTCAGATGGAAAAGGGGAAAAAGACCGACATAGCCCTTTATAAAAATGGGTATATTAAAAAGGTTATAAAAACAGGCGGTCTTGCCTACCAGCCTTCAATTACTCCCATATCAGCAGATTCTTTCTCCATCGTATGGAATGAGGTAAGAGATAAAAGATGGACAATTATGTTTTCTCTATTTGAAAAAGAGAAGATGAAAGAGGTAGATACGGTTTTTGAAAGTAGCAGTCTTTTACTTTATCCCTCTTCAGTTATTTTTAAAAACAGGTTTTACTGTGCATGGGCAGGCAAATCCGGTAAAAACATAAAGATTAATATCGCAGAAAAAAAGGGTGGGAAATGGATGTATAAAGGGGATATTTCAAAAGAGGGGTATGACTCCTTCAGGCCTGAAATATCCTCTGATGGGAAGTCTATTTACTGCGCCTATGACAGTTACAGAAACAAAAGATATGAGGTTGTATGCAAGGTTTTTAGCGGTAATAAGTGGAAAGAGTTAAGGGCGATTCCGCCTCCAGGAGAGAGGTGGCTTACGCCCAGGATTTTATCAACTGAAAAAGGGACATATATTGTCTGGGTGGGGCTGAAAGAGGTTGAGGACAGAAATCTCGGTATACGGGACCACTTCCCTTTTGCAATGGTTGGTCGTGTTTCAGGCAATAAGATTGAATATCTTTATGACAAGACCCACCCTGAAGACAGAAGGATAGTGGCTGACCTGAGAGAAGGACTTCTGGCAGAGAAGATTTATTATGGGTATCATGGACTCAGGCGAAATCCATTTATTTCTCTATCCGATAAAGGTGAGATATGGTGTTTCTGGGAGGTCCGAAAAGAGAAAGAGATGAATAATATTTCAGGACACCTTTTTGGAAGGAAACTAAAGTATAATGGTATGTGGTCCCCTTATTACGACATCTATCAGGAATATTACTCCTATTCTGTGCCAAAATTTTTTGAAGAGAAGAATTTCAGGTTCTCTTTTATTGATTATTCTGGCAGTAACGAAAAGATAATCAGTTACCAAAAAACAGACCTGAGAGGTAAGAAGCAAGTCTGTCGCATAAATACAAAAAAGTGGAAAAGATGGACGTCCGTAAGGGATAAAAAGATTGAGCATAAAAGGATAGAAATCAAAATAAAAAACAGAAAATATAAGGTCTTCTGGGGCGATACGCACTCTCATAGTAATTGTTCTCCTGATGCAGAAGGAGAGGTTGATGAACTGATAAACTATGCAAAAGATACAGCAGGCCTTGATTTTGTCTGCATCATAGACAACGACTACTATCCACACAAGTCATTCACTGAGGTGGAATGGCTTGCAAGAAAGGAGTTAAGCAGGCACTTTACCGAGAGAGGAAGATTCATATCTTTTGCCGGATGGGAGTTCACATACCATGACAAGAAATTAAGCCCCTCACTTAACCACAGGTATGTTATATATCCTTTTACCGAAGGAAAACTGTATCGGAGAATTGACAGTGAAACAGATTCGGTAGAAAAACTGGGGGCAAAACTGAAAGATAAAAGTGTTATATGCTGCCCGCACCACTGCACCTACAGGATAGTCAACCCTGATGTGGAGAGAAATGTTGAGGTTGTTTCGTCATGGAGAATCTGTATGGAGGAAGTTGACTTTACGATTAAAAGACTACAGGAGGGCAAGATTTTCGGGTTTATCGGCTCATCTGACAGTCACAGGGCTGTCCCGGGTCTGGGCGGAGCGCTGACAGGTGTGGTTGCTGAAAAACTCACTCCTGAAAGTCTCTATGCGGGGTACAGAAACAGGAGGCTTACAGCAACCCAGGGCTGTCGGTTGAAGATTGATTTTAGGGTTTCAGGGCTGTTTATCGGGCAGTCCGGCGAGATAAAGGATGCCCCTTGTATCAAGGCAGTGGTCTCTGCTGAAAGCAAAATAGGGTTTGTTGAACTGGCCAGGGATGGAGCAACGGTCTTGAGAAAAGCAGGGAAAGGTAAAAGAATTCAGTTTAGGTTTGTTGACAAAGATGTAAAAAAAGGAAACCACTTTTATTTCCTCAGGGTAAAACTTGTGGGAGACTCTTCTTTTAATACAGAGAGGTTTTCTACTGACCTTAGAGCATTTTCAAACGAAGGGATGTATCCTCACAACCTTGCGAGAAGCATCGGGGTTTATGCGTGGACAAGCCCCGTCTGGGTCAAAAAAACCTGCAAATAGAAACGGGAAGGTTGATTCCAATAATTTCTGCTCAGGGTAGCCGCAGGCTGAAGCCTGCGGCTGTATCAAAGGTTGTTGACAGCTCTATTCCCATTTGTAAAATTTGCTAAAATGTGGTAGATATCTAATGGCAATGAAAGATGTAGAGATGAGAAAAGTGCGGGTAATAGCACATCGTGGATTTTCCGGGAGGTACCCTGAGAACACAATAGTCGCTTTTCAGAGGGCTGTTGAAACAGGCACTGATGAGATTGAATTTGATGTAAAACTGACAGCAGACGGAGAAATTGTTATTCTTCATGATACAAATGTGGACAGAACTACAAATGGTACCGGGAATGTGGCCGATATGAATTTGTCTCACATAAAAAGTCTTGATGCAGGGGGGAGGTTCGGCCAGGAATTCAAGGGGACAGTTATACCAACCCTTAAAGAAGCACTGGAAAGTATACCGGAAAATGTGGAACTGAACGTACACGTCCATGATTCATCGCCTGAACTGGTAACAAAAACTTTGAAAATCCTGATGGAACAGAACAGGATAGATAATGCCTATCTTGCAATAAAATCGGAGGTTATCCCTGCAGTAAGAGGCGTATACCCCAGAATAAAGATATGTAATATGGCGGGGCAGAGTTATAAGACAGGTTATATTGAAGAAACCAGAAAATGGGGATGCGAAAGACTTCAGTTTTATACACCTTCATATGAATTGACTGAAGACCTTGTGAAAAATGCTCATGCACACGGTATTTTCGTCAATGTTTTCTTTGCCGATACAGAAGAGATAATGAGTAGGTATATTGAGTTCGGGGTAGATGCTATTCTTACAAACTATCCGGATATCCTTGTCTCGCTACTGAGGAGAGATTGATACCAGATTAATTTTATCCATATAGAATTGTTAGTATCTACATTATCTTCCTCAACATATATAAACAGGTCTACTTATGATTGAAAAAATAATAAGACTGGGAAGACGATTCATAGAAACCACCTTCCCTGAAAACCTTGATGAACTTGTAAAGGAGGAACTGGGTATAAGTATAGGTGCAACCTATGGAAGATACCGACTGAAAAACCCGATAATTATTGCACCGGGACAGATAACAAGACTCACAGCCCAGATTATTGAAATAAAGAAGGCGGGATATTCCGGATGCGTTCTTAAATCCGCCGTGGGTGAGGATGAAAAAGGCAGATGCTCAATGTCTTCATTCAGGGCCCCTACAGGATATACAAAGAGTGTTTATGACCCATCCGACAATGAAAAAAAATATCCCATCATCCACTGGGATGGCAGACTGGATACACGGACACTTCCCGATTATCTGCAGTTTGCAAAAGAGTCTTACAGACTTGCAGAAAAAAGGTTTCTTCTGATTGCCTCCATTCTCTGTTACCTCCCTCCCCCTTATAAAGACTTTGAAAAGGAAGAATGGGTATACACGACAAAAAAACTTTTTGATGCTGGGTATAAGGCATTTGAGATAGACTTCTGCCCCCAGTTAAGCGATGAATCAGAACTGATTGAAAAAGAAAATATCCTGAGGTGGTACAGAACCATTCCTTCTTTTATCAAGTCTGTCTCTCCTGAAATAAGCGTTTTCCCGAAGTTGATGAATATGGACTACGGTCTTGACTTTCAGATTGAAATGGGAAGTGAATCCATAAAAGGCGGGGCTGACGGACTTGTTATTGGAAACAGGATATTCAAGAAAGAGTTTGGATGCGCTCACGGCGGAAAAGAACTGAAAGAAAGGAATCTCCTGCAGATAAAAGAAATAAAAAAACTATTCCCTGATATCCACATCTCCGGGACAGGAGGCATATACACAGGGAAGGATATCCTTGACTATCTTGAGGCAGGAGCGGAAAACATACAGATACTCAGTTTACTTATGGGCAGAACCAGTATGGAATTCACAAAAAAAGGGACAAAATTTGAAAAGGTGCTGCACAAACTCTTGTTTGACCCTTTAGATGGTTTACTTGCTTCTATGATAAAATCTTCGGGAGACAAAAGATAGTACGCCGGACACTGGCAGGGAGTATTCTATGAAAGTGGGTTTTGCTGAAACCGACATTACCCCTGAACCCGGGATAAAAAAAATCGGCTGGATGGAGGACCTGACAGGAGAAATAATCCTTGACCCCCTTGCTGCATTATCTGCCGTTTTTGACAATGGGAATCAAAAAACAGGATTTATTCAGATTGACACCCTGTCCATACGCTGGACGCAGGTAAATAATATACGGAACAAGATTGAATCCGCTTATGGGTTTAAAGGCAGTAATATAATGATAGGCGCCACCCATAACCATGCAGGACCGGCAGTTGCAGGGGTATATCCGGTCAGGCGGGATGAACAATACATAAGAATCCTGGAAGACAGATGCGTCCGGTGTTTCGGGGAAGCACTGGGAAATATGCAGGAAGCAGAACTGGGCTTTGGCACTGCCAAAAATTTTATTGTAGCCCACAACAGGCGCTGTCGTATGCGGGACGGAGCGGTAAAAAGTCAGACAGGTTCCGACAATCCGCTCTTTATGTGTCTGGAAGGTCCGAGTGACCCGGAAATATCTGTACTGGCAGTTCGCGACAACCACGGGAAAATGCTCGGTTGTGTAGTAAATTATGCCTGCCATCCTGTCCACCACGGAGGCACCAATGAGATTTCCTCAGGATTCCCGGGGGTTATGAGAAAGAAACTTAAAGAGGAGTGCTGTCCTGTATCGCTTTATCTCAACGGTGCATACGGCAACGTCATCACATATGATTTTGAAAGGCAAATATCTCTCTCCAAGGAACAGGCAGGAACCTCACTCGCTGAAGATGTAAAAAGAATCATTGCCGGGATGAAGTTTTCCCCGGACTGGGAAATCGGAGCATCAAGCGAAACCATACATCTGCCCTACCGTAAAATCACCGATGATGAATATCACGGTAAGGTCTTCGGGGCACAACGTTTCCGCAGTGACAAACTATATGAAGAATTCATTGATACGCTGATTGAACGCATTAAAAAACGCAAAACCCAGCCTGCAGAGATACAGGTATTAAAATTTGGAGATGTTTACTATGCTGGGGTACCGGCGGAATATTTCGTGGAATACCAGTTGCAAATTAAAGAAAGGTGCTATCCGTCATATGGACTTACGGTAGGCGGAGCCAATGGTATGCTCGGTTATGTGCCGACAAAAGAAGGTTTTTCACACGGTGGTTACGAAACTACGCTTGGACCGCCCAGCCGGATGGCTCCTGAAACAGGTGATATAATCAGGGATAAAATTGTTAATATCATACGGGGAGGTATAAAGTGAAACTATCAATGATGACCTATACGATGACGCGTTCCAGAGACTTTGACCTGATGAAGATGTTAAAACTAACAAGGGAACTTGAAATGGATGGTATTGATATATGTTTTTTGGAGAAGTTGGGAAAACCTGTAAAGGAACTGCGGATTATTCTAAATGACTTCGGAATCGGTGTTGTGTGCAACACCTTCTCCAACGACATCAATGGACCGGAAATGACCGGGTCAAGATGGCTGGAAAATCTGAAAACAGGTCTTGAAAATACTGTTATACTTGGTGCTCCAACAGTAATGATACCTACCCCTGGCATACCAGAACTCAACCGCAGTGAGAATAGAAAAAGATGGGTTTGTGTTCTGGGCAAGGGTGTTGAAATAGCCAGAGATATGGGCATCAATCTCACTGTTGAAAACTTTCCGGGTGAGTTCAGCCCATTTGTCATCGCCGATGATTTAATGGAAGCGGTTCAACAGGTGCCCGGGCTGAAAATCACCTATGATAATGGAAATGCCGCAAGTGGCGAAGACCCTGCAGAATCATTCCACCGCTGTGCCGATTATATCGTCCATGCCCACTTCAAGGACTGGGATATTTCAGACAAACCAGAAGAAGGGTACAGAAGGATGCTTGATGGAAAATATTATTTCCCGGCACTGATAGGCGAAGGAGATATAAATCACCACGCCTGTATTAAAACGATGAAAGAATGTGGTTACAACGGATATATCAATATTGAATACGAAGGAGACAGGTATAATCCTTATGAAGGTGTACGCCGGGCTGCAGCATATCTGAGGAAACTTTTGATTTGAAACCGAGGGGGGAAAATGGAGAATGGAAAGATTTTTATCGGATGGGCGGAAAGAGATATAACGCCTGATAAGAAGGTGAATCTCGGCGGGCAGTTTCACCAGAGGATTTCAGAATACGTAAAAGACCCTGTTACGGCAACAGCACTTGCCATCGGAAATGAAGACGACTATGCTATTATGGTATCCTGTGATACCGTCTCAATTCCTCAGGATATACGTGAACGCTGTAGAAAACTGATAAGCAAGAAAATACCTGATATTGATGTAAAAAAGGTAATATTTAATGCCACCCATACGCATACAGCACCGGATGCAAGACCTGGAGTATATCCTCCGGTACCTGAGGGCGTAATGAGCGCAGAGGAATATGTTGACTTCTTTATCAACCGGGTAGCAGAAGTTGTAGATGAAGCGTGGGGAAACAGGAAAGAAGGGGGTGTCAGTTGGGCATACGGCCATGCTATTGTAGGACATAACAGACGCGCTGCATATTTTGAAGACATCAGCAAAAGAGAAGGGTATAAGAAAAGAGCAGGCAGGATAATAGATGGTACAAGCAGGATGTACGGAAATACAGACGACCTTTTATTCAGTCACATTGAAGGTTACGAAGACCACAGCCTTGAGGTGATCTTTACATATGACAGGAACAGCAAACCTACAGGGATGGTTATAAACCTTGCCTGCCCCACTCAGGAAACCGAAGGGGAGAAATATGTATCTGCTGATTTCTGGCACGAGGTGAGAGAAGAAGTACACAAACGCTTCGGCAAAAATATCTTTATCCTTCCGCAGGTCAGTGCCGCAGGAGACCAGTCACCACACCGTCTGCTGTACCAAAAAGCAGAAGAAAGAATGCTTCAACTGAGAGGCATGGATATGAGACAGGAGATAGGACGCAGGATAGCAGGCGCTATAGAGGAACTCTTCCCTTACGCAAAAAAGGATATAAAAACCGCCCTGCCCTTCAAACACATAACAAAAACCATCCGGCTGAAAAAACGCAGGGTCACTGAAGAAGAACTGGAGGTTGTAAGGGAAGAAATGGCAGAGATTGAAAGATGGCAAACAGTAAATACTACCGAAGAATCAACAAAATTTAGAAGTCTGGACCGCTGTCGGAAGGTGCTTGAAAAATACGAGGAACAAAAAAAACAGCCAGATGTAGAAGAAGAGATACATATAATACGATTAGGGGACGTTGCATTTGCAACCAACCCTTTTGAACTCTTTCTGGACTATGGGCTGAGAATAAAAGCCCGCAGCCCTTTTATCCAGACATTCATAGTTCAACTGGCAGGTGGTGGCACATACCTACCAACAGAAAGGGCTGTAAAAGGGAAAGGTTACAGCGCCAATATTTATGATAATATAGTTGGTTATGAAGGGGGCCAGCAACTGGTGGAAGAAACGGTAAATGTGCTTAAAGAACTCTATAATGGATAACAGGATTGTTTCAAAAAAAAGAGATAAAAAAATCCCCCTTAGTCCCCCTTTTGGGGGAGATAGTAAGGAAATTTCCACTTCACAACATTAATTCCCCTCCTTCGCCAAGGCTACGGAGGGTCAGGAAGGATTGAAAGAGGAGAGAATATGAGCAAAAGCAAACTATCTATACTTGGAGGAGAAAAGACAATTGCAGATGGGGTTATTAAAAGGTGGCCGCCTATAGATGAGATAGACCGCAGGTATGTAATGACCTCTCTTGAAAATCCTACACATACATTCGGGCCAAACTGCGTTGAATTTGAAAAGGAATTTGCACACTGGAACGGTAACAGATATGCCATTGTTACCAACAGCGGCACAGCAGCACTGCATATGGGTGTTGCCGCCTGTGGATGTGGAGCAGGCGATGAGATAATAGTCCCGGCGTATTCCTGGTCATCAAGCGCAACCTGTATACTGCACCATAACGCAATACCCGTATTTGTTGACATAGATTTTGCAACAATGAACATAGACACTGAAAAGATAGAGGCGGCGATAACGTCAAAGACCAAAGCGGTCATTGTTGTCCATCTGCACGGACTCTCAGCAAATATGGAAAAGGTCCTGGATATTGCAAAGAAATATAACCTGAAGGTAATAGAAGATGCCTGCCAGGCACACGGTGCGGAGTTCAAAAACAAAAAAACCGGACTCTGGGGAGACTGTGCCGCCTTCAGTTTCAACCAGAATAAGTGCCTTTGTTCCGGTGAGGGCGGTATGTTCGTCACCAACAATGAAGAACTCTATCAAAAGGCAAAGATGCTCTGGTCCTTCGGGGAAACCCGTACACCCGTTGAAGAAAGGGATTACCACGCATATGCACTGGGCTGGATGTACAGACAGAGCGACCTTGTTGCCGCATTCGGCAGGGCACAACTGAGCAAACTGGACAGGTATATCAAAATACAATCTGAGAATGCAGCAGTTTTAAGAGACGGTCTGAAAGACATTCCGGGGCTGGTTCTGCCTTTTGTCCCGGAAGGACATAAACACAACTGGTATAATTTTACCGTACGCGTTGATGCTGGTTACTACGGATATAAGGGTAGAGAATCTCTGTTCAGAGATGCCGTAATGAAGGCACTGCAGGCCGAGGGTGCAGCCTGTGGAATATGGCAAAGGTTTATACTCCCGGCAATGACTGTTTTTCAGGCAAGAAATGCATATGGTAAAGGATGCCCATGGAGTTGTCCTCATGCAAGAAGGGTTGTCTATAACAAGGAAGACTATCCCTCTGCACAGAGACACTGCGATACCCACTTTGTAATCAGTGAACCTTTGAGGGCACCCAATGACACAAAGGTTGCAAAACTTATGGGGGAATCATTCAGAAAGGTTTTTGACAACATCAACAGTTTGAAGATTGAGAACTGAATTTATATGGTTTTAATGGAACTGATAAGTTTCAGGGTATCTGCCACCAGTTCTTTTATTTTATTCCACTGTTGTGCCTTGATGAATCCCTTCTGAATGAGTTTTGACCCCATCCCGACCGCAACCGCACCTGCTTCTATCCATCCTTTAAGGTTCTCTTCGGTCGGCTCAACTCCCCCGGTGGGAATTGCTTCTATCCACGGACAGGGAGCGCTTATACTTTTCAAAAACCCTGGACCGCCCATCTCTCCTGCCGGGAAAATCTTTACAACGACCGCACCTTCTTCATAGGCAGTGACAACCTCATTCATCGAGCCGCACCCCGGAATGTAAAGTAGGTTGATGCGATTGCACAGCCTCATTATCCTGCTGTTGAAGTTTGGTCCCACAATAAAGGAAGCACCTGCATCAACATACATTGCAGCAGTGGGTTCGTCAATTACTGAGCCCGCTCCAAGCAAAACATCCCTGAATGCTCTGTCAGACGCAACCTTTTTAAAAACCTCATAAGAACCTGCTTCTCTGTGTGTCATTTCTATAATTCTGGAACCACCGTCAACAACTGCATTGAGAACCTTCTTCGCCGTTTCAGCATCAGAACTTGAAAAGAGAGGGATTAAAAAATCTTCCTTAATCCGCTGATAAATATCAATCTTTTTTCTTTCTAGAGCAGCCATTTTTTCACCTCCATAAATCCTACCTACCATCCAAATACCCTCTAACCCCCTTTGTTAAAAGGGGGAACAAAGGAGGGGAATTAATGTTTAACTGTATGCAATAAAGTCTTTATTTCGCCAGCCTGCATCTGTATTGTAACATAGTGATAGTCCAACCTTTTGTCTGATGGAAGGGGTTTACCTCTTTCCCAGAGAAGATGCGGGCCTCTTGATTCTTTCCTTCCCAGACAACCCTTTATTACCGCAAGAGCGGTCAATAGAGAATTCATCACCTCAAGGTAGAACTTCACGCCTTTTCCACCCTTATCCTGCCTGCGTACACCCCTCTCCCCCTCATCCGGACTTCTCCCCCGGTGGGAGAAGAGTCGAGGGGAAAAGTACTCCCGGTAAGAAAGAAATTCACGGTACAGTTCCTCAAGTTTTTTTTCTTCTCTTATAACAGAGACGTGGCGGGACATATCTTTTCTGACCTTCTTGAGAATACCTTTGAGTTCCTCTTCGGGAAAATTCCACGCATAATTTTTGAGACCGCATGAAATCCCGGATACGGCTCCCGTTTTTTTCACCCTATCAAGTATCTTCAGTGCCGTCCTTTTCCCGAAAACCTGGGTATCAAGCAGGGAATTACCTCCGGGGCGGTTTGCTCCATGCTGCCCGCCTGCACACTCACCGCAGGCAAAAAGTCCACTTACGCTTGTCTCTCCCCACTCGTCTATCTTTACACCACCCTGAAAATGCTGTGCCGCCTCAAAAACCTCCACTTTTTCCATTGACAGGTCAATCCCGCGTTTTAAAAACAGTCCGTATATCTCCGGATTGATAGACCTGAGACGGATGTACGGAAGTGTTCCCTTTAATCTGACTCCTTTTTCTTCATACCAGACTTTTATGTCCTCAGGGATATTTTTAGAAAACCATCCTCCGGGATTTCGTGTATAGTCAAGGTATAACCGACCTTTTTTACAGGCAATGATATCCATTATCCTGCTTTCCTCTTCATAAGAGACAGGCCAGCTTGCACCTTTCCGGAACGTAACTCTGAAGATATCCGAAGGTTTTTTGTAAACATCCTTTAGAACCTCTTTCCCTTTGGAATCTGTAAACCGGGGAACAGCCCTCATCAGACTTCCCGAACAGGCAATCTTCATCTTTCTGCTGCACAAACCAAACTGTATGAACTCCATATTGACCAGTTCTGCACCGCACCTTAATGCAAGTGCATAACCGTCGCCTGTCATACCGGAAGGATAACAATTGTTTTCAAAGATACCACCTGCCCCGCCTGTTGCAAGAACAATAAAACGTGAGTGAAAAACGTGTATGTTATTTCCCCTGTCAATACCAACCGCACCGCACACCCTGCCCCTCTTATCAAGAAGGATGTCTTCAATCATACACCCTTCGCATATTTCAGGATTATAACCTCTTACGCCTTTTAAGAGGCATCTTTCAATGTCAATTGCAGTCAAAGGCCCCGTATAGCAAGCCCTCGGGTAAACAGACCCGTCAGTAAGAAACTGGAGAAGTCTGCCGTCTCTGTCTTTTGCAAACGGTACTCCGGTATACATTAGATACCCGACTGCTTCGGCAGACCATCTTGCAAGGATTTCAGCCAGAGGCAGGTCACTTGAATACCTTCCAATCTTAAAGATGTCGTCAGCGTGGTATCTCCAGTTGTCTTTACCGATGGGAGAAGTATAAGACATTGTTGCATGAAAAGCCATCCTGTCAGAAACAGCATTTGCGGTAGTTCCACATCTGCCCAGCCTTCCTTTTACCGCAATGGAAACCTTGAAATCGCGGCGTTGTTCAAGCAGTGTCAGCGCAGCCTTAAGACCTGCAGCACCAGCACCGACAACAAGTACATCCACACTATGGTCTATTTTCTTCATGGATTGATAACTGTCTTCAGTACACTGCGGTCAGCAATACTCTCTATTGCATCTCTCGCACTGTCAAGGGAGAAACGACGGCTTATCACACTGTCAAAAGGATATCTGTTCTGTTCAACAACCTTCAGTGCCCCGCAAAGATGAGAAGTATCGCTGACCCACACACCCTTTAAAGCAGCGTTTTTCCTGACGAGGTTCTCGTAAATCTCTATACCTACCGGCCCCACAGGTACTGCAACCCCTGTAATGATATATCTGCCTCCCTTACTGACAAAATACTGCCCTGATTCCACCGCCTGTGCGGTTCCTGCCGTTTCAAAAACAACGTCTGCGCCTCTCCCTCCGGTAATATCCTGAACAGTTCTGACCTGTTCTTTATCCGTAAGTTTATCTCTGTATATAAGATGCTTCACACCAAACCTTATCGCCATCTCCATCTTGACCTTACTCTTGGAACTACCAGACATAATAATGTTTTGCACTCCTTTTTCTCTGCAGAAGACAGCGGTGAATATACCCAGCGGACCCGGCCCCTGAATTAAGACTGACTCGTCCCCTTTTAGTTCCGCTTCTTCAACCGCGTGGAAAGAGGTGGCTCCGGAGCAATTAACTGGTACAAGGGTATCGGGAGATATGCTGCTTTTAACCTTCACTATTCCGGTTCCTAAAGAAAGTTTTATGTATTCGGAATAACACCCGTTGGGAAACGGCTCATCGTTAACGGAAAAGGTGATACCGTAAACCTTTCGGTTTTCACATAGATAAGGCCTGTTACTCTTACAGTACATACATTTCCCGCATACAATACCCCTGTCCCATATAACCCTATCGCCTTTCTGCAGGATGCCACCTTCAACATCAAAAACCTCCCCCCTAACATCGGCAACCCTGCCTACACCCTCGTGACCGGGTATCATGGGCAGTCTTATTCTCGGGTCATTGCCTCTGAATATGTGCAGGTCTGAACCGCAGACACCTGCTGATTCAATCTTTACCAGCACCTCTTTTTCTTTCAGGGGGGTTATATCAAATTCCTTAATTACCGGCCCCTCGCCAAATCTCTCTATAACAGCACTTTTCCCTTTCATCCTTTATCAAAAACACCGTCTATTTCGGCACCACAAAAGGCGCACCTGCCGTCCTTAACGTGGTTCTCCATTATGGTATATCCATAACGTTTAATCAAAACCCTGCCGCAGGAAGGACAGTATGTATACTCTCCATCATTGCCGGGAACATTGCCCATATAAACATACCTGAGTCCTTCTGCAAGACCGACCTCCCTTGCCTTTACAATGCTGTCCACGGGCGTCGGGTAATGTTCGCTCATCTTGTATGCAGGATAAAACCTGCTTATGTGCCAGGGTATGCCGGGGTCAATCCCCTTTATTATTTTTGCTATTGCCTTAACCTGTTCTTCCGAGTCGTTGTATTCGGGTATTAAAAGTGTGGTAACCTCCACCCAGATACCCATCTCTTTCATCCGTGATATATTATCTATTACAGGTCCCTGCCTTGCCTTACAGAGTTTCCTGTAAAAATTTTCGTCGCCTTTCAGGTCAACATCCGCTGCATCAAGATACGGGGATATAATCTTCAGTGCCTCTTTGCTGATGTATCCGTTGGTAATGAAGTTGTTTTTCAGCCCTTTCTTCCTTGCTTTCTTTGAGGTATCAAGTGCAAATTCAAAAAATACGGTTGGTTCCGTATATGTGTAAGAGATTGACCGGCATCCACTGGAGATGGCAGAACTGACGACATTCTCAGGAGGCGTCTCCTTTATATCCAGAAATCCCCCTTCTTTAGGGAACATTGATATATGATAATTCTGACAGAAAGGACAGGCAAAATTACAGCCTGCGGTTGCTATAGAGTAGGAAAAAGAACCCGGGAGAAAATGGAAAAGCGGTTTCTTTTCAATAGGGTCCACGCTTTCTGCAACAAGATTACCGTAAACAAGTGTAAAGAGTTTACCACCCTTGTTAACCCTCACCTTGCATATACCTGCACCACCATCTCTTATTACACAATAATGGGCACAGAGATTGCACCTCACCCTATTATTATTTAAAGGGTCCCACAACATTGCTTCTTTCATTGGAAAACTCCAGAGAAAGGTTTACCTGAGTCTGAATGTTAAAACAATGGGAGAGTTGTTTCTTAGGACCTCAACCGTAACAAGGTCTGTACCATCTTTGACTATCTGGTTATATACTGAAAAACCTGTCGCCATACTGTCTATAAAAACACCGTTCACCCTGCGCAGAACATCTCCATTTCGCAGCCCGTATTGATATGGCAAACTCCCTGCAGGGATATTGTTTATTTTAAATCCTTCAACCTTGCCTTCCTGCACGTTGGGGCTGACATTAAGATTTTTGAGCAGGTCTTTATCATTTTTCAATTCTGCCATAGTCTTTTCAAAATCAACCGTCACAGGCTTTTCAAACTCAGGAATATCTGAAACCGCAGGGTTAACAATCTTTTTTGCATCCTCAACCCTCGCACTGAGCCCTGTGTCAGTAACCGCTACAAAACCTGCCTGCCCGCTCTCTTTTTTCAGTTCAATCTTCTCTTCCTTCCCGTTATACGCAAAAACAACTTCGTTCTCGCTTACCCTGACTATCTCTGCATCTAAAATAACCTCGCCCTCCTTACAAACAACCTCTTCATTATTTTTTTTAACACTTATGACGGCAAAAGAATCCCCGTCGGGGAAATAGATTATACCTTTCAGGTCAATTAAGGAAACCAGAGAAGGAGGAGGAAGCGGCTTTAATATGGATTTTTTCTCAATGACCTCAGGTTCCGGAGGAGGAGACGGTTCTGCAAAGATATTCCTTTTAAGTATTATAGAATAATCCGCAACCGCACATACCGGAACCAGCATAACAAATGTAAAACCCAGTACTGCATATCTTATCGTTTTTCTCATTACTTTTATTATACCAGATGAAAACCTAAAAGCCAACACCTTTGTCTCTAAGGCATATCTCTTATATTCTAAGGAGCATCTCATCAAAAGATATATTTAAGGTCTGTCCTCCTCTATCACCTCAAAACCTATCAGGTCAGCCAGGTCTTTGACCTTCTGTCTGTGGTCTCCATAGAAAAGAATCTGGTGGGTTGTAAATGTGCGATAATCGTACTTCTGGTATACCTGTTTGGCATCTGTTCTTACAGCCACCTTTGAACAACAGGAATAGTCTCTGAAAGACTTCCAAACTGTCTCTCCGGATATTGCCTCTCCGGTAAGCAGAGATATCTGTTTTTTTAGAATATTTACCCGCATTATGGTAACGGGACCCTTATCCGGCAGGTCTACGTAGAACTGAGGCCAGCGGAACTTCTCCCTGCCAATGGAATAGGGAGCCCTGTAATCATCTCCGTAAGGATTGATGGGTGCACTGCAGTGACAGACAGTAATGGCATCATTGAAAGGGTCTATTATGAAATCGCCCATAAGTCCGTATCCACCGGTGAGATAGTGTCCCATGGCAGCGGTAACAATACCCTCCATATCCGATTCACAAACTGCAGGGATACCCTGCAGCTGAAACTCAGCAATTCCCGGTGACATAGATGGACAGGGCTTCCCTCTGGAAAGTTTTGGACTGCTCCAGGTCATACTGTCAATTGTTATGGCATTTGCCTTAAATTTTTTTAAAAACCTTTCTGCAGTCAGGTATACCTTAGCTCCTTCTATCACATTTTTCTCTGTCACTCCTCCTATGTTTCTTTTATTTTTTATGGCTTTTGTTGGTTTCTGTCCCTCTATCCATTTCTTAGCTATTATCTTCGCCTCTTCTTCAGATACATTATCATACTCTTTAAAAAAATCCCTGTAGTCCATTATTTTCACGTCCATACCCAGATTTTCTTCTAACCTTTTCAGAAACAGTTCCTGATTAAGTCGCCACCAGTGTTCGTGAGGTTCTGCACCAAAACCTTTTACCTGCACATCCAGTATCTTCGTATTCTTCATCTTGCTTATAACCCTGAATAGTTCAACCTTCCCTACCAGGTCATCAATCCTTTTTTTTGCGACAGAGTCTGACAGGTCAAAATCACTGTAAGAAGAAATAAGAAAATTGCACCTGTTTATTCTGGCCTCGGCCAGTGCCCACTTAAACCCTATCTGAAGTGAAGGGAATGGATTGACATCCACAATCATTGTGGGCAGCCCGGTAAGAAGAAACCTTTTATCTACATGTCCGCCGAAAAACAGGATTATTCCAGCCAGGTCATCCTTTTTATCTTCTATCTCTTGAAGAACCAGATTACTTTTACTGTCATCTACATAAACATCTGGACTCATCTGCATAGCATAATCTAACCAGTCTTTTCCAGAATAGTTTGGGTTTGCTTTCCCCACAAATTCAATCTGCCTGCATTTTTCTTCTAACATACTTAAGACCTTTTTACTTACATCTTTTGGAAGACCAGAAAAAACTGCATATACCTTTGTCTTATTTCCCTTATGTTGAGTAGCCACCTTCCCTCCCCAAGTCCCCCTTAAATTCCCCCTTTGTCAAAGGGGAATACATAGGGGGATTTACCCATAAATGAATTTTCCTTTTTGTGAATACGAACTACGTTTGAAGCCTAAAATTCAAATCTTGGATATTAATTCTTCCCAAATTTATCACATACTTCTGTAACCTGTCAAGTTTATTCACCTGAGACACTCAGAATCTATCCCCGGTAATATCCGGCACGTTCTCCACCCAGAAAGACTTACTTCATACCATTGATATTCTTCTGAAGGGAGTATCTACTGGCAGCATAAAAATTGTAAAATATTGAAATTTCTGCCAAAATATAGACAAATGATTACAGTTTTCAAAAACAGGAGGATAAAAAAATGACATGGACACTTTTAGGGACAGGTATTCTATTATTTGTTTCTATACTTTCTTTCAGCACTGTTAACGCAAACAGACATACCCTCCCCTGGAGATACAGGAGAAAGATAACTATAAACCACAAAAGTATTTCAGAGTCTGACCAGTATAATTTTCCCGTGCTGATTACTCTGAAAGACAGAAAACTGAAAGATGTAGCCAATGGAGGCCATGTCGCACAATCCCGGGGCGAAGACATCCTTTTTATTTCTTCTGACGGTGTAACAAAACTTGCCCATGAGTTAGAGAAATACGACCCGGATTCAGGAGAACTTAAAGCATGGGTAAAAGTACCTGTTATTTCTCATTCCACTAATACTATCTTATATCTCTACTATGGTAATCCTCATTGTGAATCACAGCAAGATAGAAATGGTGTCTGGGATGCAAACTACAAGATGGTTTTACACCTGAATGAAAGAAGGGATTTACAGAGAGACTCTACTAATGAAAATAATGCTCTTTTGAAAAAGGGGGAAGTCCGCAAAAAGTATTACAGTGTAAAGGATACCGGTAATATGGATACCGGTTATTCAATTACTGTAGAAGGATGGACGGAAAGTGAAAATTTTCAATCTGAAGCATTACAGTCAATAGTCTCTCAGTGGTCGCCTCTGACAACATTTACAACCTTTGATGCCTATGAAGCAGGTGAAACTTCAGGACTGGATTCAAAGGGCTTTCTGGGAGCCGTTTTTGACGGAAGATATATCTACTTCGTGCCTCAGGCCAATACTACCCCTCTACCCAATGGACAACACCGCCATGGCATTGTCTTAAGATATGATACCCATCAGGGATTTAAAGGCAGTGATAGCTGGCATGCGTATGACGCAAGTAACACCTCCGGTCTGACAATAAGAGGATATTATGGAGCCGTCTTTGATGGAAGGTATATCTATTTTGTACCCCGGTTTGATGGGTATGACTATCATACAAGAGTTCTGCGATACGATACCAGCAAAGAATTCACAGAAAAGAAAAGCTGGATTGCCTATGATGTCGGACTGCCTATCTCATATCAAAGTGCTGGATTTGACGGTAGATACATATATTTTGCTCCCGGGTTTTCAAAGGAAAACAAAGAAATCAGCGGCAGGCTTGTATTACGGTATGACACTAAGTCAGAATTTGCTGAGAGCAACAGTTGGAAGACCTATAATACGGGGAGTATCTCAGGATTGAGAACCGAAGATTTTGATGGTGTATCTTTTGACGGCAGGTATATGTATTTCGTCCCTTTAAGACACAGTGTAGTTGCGAGATATGATACTCAAGGAAAATTTACGGATAACAACAACTGGGCAGCATTTGATGCAAAACCGTTGCAGATGGAACATTGTGTGGGAGCCGTTTTTGACGGACAATTTATATATTTTGTCCCTTATAATCATCACATTGTGGTACGTTATGATACTACCGGCAGTTTTGATGATAATGACAGATGGAGTAATTATGACGTAAAGAAGGTTAAGGGTTTAAGAAACTACGGATATGATGGAGGATTTTTTGACGGAAGATATGTCTACTTCATCCCCTTTTTTCAGC
The DNA here is from genome assembly GCA_964406415.1 of uncultured bacterium. Taxonomy (GTDB): domain Bacteria; phylum Ratteibacteria; class UBA8468; order B48-G9; family JAFGKM01; genus JAFGKM01. Next base: position 5,510 of record CAYORP010000126.1, on the reverse strand, counting down.
GTGATGAGAAAGGTGCAAATCAGTTTCATGGCGAGGTATTGCGTTACGATACTCAGGGAAATTTTGAAGACAGTGAAAGTTGGCAGAGTAGTGACGCCGTTAAGACATCTGGACTGCTAAGTATCGGGTATAACGGGGGTGCGTTTGACGGAAGATTTTTATATTTTGCACCTTGGACCAGAGGAGAAGGAAAAGGATATAACATAGTCGGACACGGAACTGTATTGAGATATGATACACTCAATGGAAATGGTTCTTTCAGCCTCAGATATTCCGATTACGGTCACAATGGCGGTTTATGCGCAACGTTGCCGGGTCCCACTTTCATTGTCAATACAGATAAAGGCGCTCTAAGCGTATCTGCACACAGGAAACTTGAACCGGGACAACATCATATAGCGGGAACCTACAACGGAAGTAAAATCAGGCTGTTCATAGATGGTATTCTTGTCAGGGAAAGAAGCGGTTCAGGCAGAATACAGGACAGCAATACAGATATAACAATCGGCGCAAGCGGAGATGCCCTAAGCCAGTTCACTGGCAGAATAAGAGAGATAAGAATTTCAAATGTAGAGAGAAGCGCTGACTGGATTAAAACTGAATATAATAATCAGAAGTCTCCTTCCAACTTTTATGATTTAGGCAGGGAAGAAAAATTTTGAGTTAACAGAATGTACTATATTCAATTTACGTGTTTTAGAATTTCCCCTTTATACTTTTCACGCTATTTCCGATTTTTCTCTATTTGACAGAAAGTATGTAGAAAATGTATAACATTAGAGAATCAGGTCAGAATATTACTGTGAAATGAGCTTTTTGAAATTCAAATGGATATCAGATAGGTTTTTCTAACAACAGCACAGAAGGGAAAAAAGGAGGAAAGAAAATGTCGAGTCTACGGGAAATACCGGTTGCACTGCAACTTTATTCAGTAAGGAAAGACTGTGCCAGTGATTTTATCGGAACACTCAGAAAGGTCTCGGAGATAGGATATGAAGGAGTTGAGTTTGCAGGTTATTATGGGATGGAGGCGGAAGATTTGAAAAAGAATCTTGATGAGATGGGACTTAAGGTTGCCGGCACACACACAAAAATAGATACCTTGCTTGGAGATGAACTTCAGAAAACCATTGAATTTAACTCCATCATTGGTAACAGATTTCTTATTGTCCCCGGACTTCCAAAGGAAAATACAGAGTCAAAGGAGGCGTGGAGTAAAACAGCGGACCTTTTTAATGAAATTTCTGAAAAGATAAAACCATATGGAATGAGGACCGGTTATCATAACCACTGGACGGAATTTAAACCGGTAGATGGAGAAATTCCCTGGGACATATTCTTTGGAAAGACCAGAAACGATGTAATCATGCAACTTGATACAGGAAATGGTATGAAAGGCGGCGGAGACCCTTTAGAGATTTTGAAAAAATATCCCGGGAGAGCGGTTACAATACATCTTAAAGAATTTTCGTCCACCAACGATAAGGCAATCATAGGAGAGGGGGAGGTCAACTGGAAGGAGATTCTGAATTTATGTGAGACTGGAGGCAAAACTGAGTGGTATATAATTGAACAGGAAAGTTATGCCTATCCACCGATTGATTGCGTCAGACTCTGCCTGCAGAATTTAAAAAGAATGTTAAAAGGAGGAGAATTATGATACAGACAGGGATATTTACAGGTGTTTTCCCTCACCCGCTGGAAGAAAGGGCTAAGAGGATACGGGCACTGGGATTTAACACGGTACAGGCCGATGAGTTGCGGGACCTTTCTGCAGAGGAAATTGTGCCTTCATTATGTAAAGAAATCAGAGATACATATCGGAGTTATAACCTGCCCATTTCTGTAGTTTCTGCTTACGTTAATCTCGTGGCTCCCAGGATTGAAAAACGAAAGGAGGGATTAGCCAGACTGCATCGTATATTAGAACAGGCATGGGAATTAGGCACCCCTTATGTTGCCACAGAAACAGGTACATTTAATCCGGAATCTGACTGGGTATCTCACGAAAAGAATCATACTCCCGAAGGATATGACGAATTTCTAAAAGTGATACAAGAAGCGGTAAAGGTAGCGGAATTGAACGGGAGTATCCTTTGTTTAGAGACCTACGTTAATAATGTCATCGGCTCAGTTGAGGAATGCAAAAAGGTATTTTCAGATATTGACTCACCAAATCTGATGTTGCTGCTTGACCCGACAAATTACTTTGAAGTTCATAATATAGGCAGGATGAGGGAGACTCTGGATTCCATATTTGACGCTCTTTCCGGCAGAATAGTGATTGCTCATGCCAAGGATGTTAAACTGGTTAAATCCTCCGGGGTGCGGATGGAAAAGAATATGGGGACTGAAGATGAAGGCTTGAGTTTTCGCGGTGCAGGGAACATAGAACTACCCGCGCCCGGATTGGGACAACTTGATTATCCCTATTATCTCAAGAGACTTGTTCGTATCGCCCCGAATATCCCCTTGATAATAGAGCATTTAACAGAAGATGATGTCCCCCGCGCAAAAGAATTCATTGATAAGATGCTGATTGAAGCCGGAGCATAGAATGAAGAAAATAAATTATAAACCGCGTGACCCCGAGGGGCCACAAAAAGGAATAGGGATTATCGGCTGTGGCGGTATTGTGGCGAGTCATCTCGCTGCCTACAAGAAAGCAAATTACAATATAAGGGCAATGGCAGATATCAATATTGACAATCTTCAGGAGCGCGCCAGGCAGGTACCGGGAGTAAAGACCTTCATTGACTACAGGCAACTTTTGAAATTGCCTGAGGTTGAGGTTGTTGACATAGCCACCCATCCGGGAGAAAGAGTGCAGATAATAAGAGACGCGTTAAATTCCGGAAAGCACATCCTTTCCCAGAAACCCTTTGTTCTGGATTTAAAGGTGGGGGAGGAATTGGTAAAATTAGCCAAGAATAAAAAATTATTTTTGGCCGTTAATCAGAATGGCCGCTGGAATCCTCCATGGAACTACGCTTTCCATGTTATCCAGACCGGTACGATTGGCAGGGTGATGAGCGTGCATATGCGCTGTCATTGGGACCATAACTGGATCAGAAACAACCCGAAATTCAATGCCCTTCAGCACATAATACTTTACGACTATGGAATCCATTGGTTTGACATATTAACCGTATGGATGGGAAATCAACAGGCCAAAAGAGTCTTTGCTTCCTTTACCAGTGCTCCAGACCAGAAAGCTGCCCCTCCTCTTTTAGCACAGGTATTATTAGAATACGAAATGTCACAGGCAAGTTTGGTTTTTGATGGAAGCCAGAGCGTCGGAGGGGATTTTTCCTTCTTCATCGGAGGGACTAAAGGTTCCATTTTCTGTACAGGTCCTGACCTTAATCAATACATACTGGAGGTACGAACCGGAGAGGGTATATACCGGCCGAATTTACAGGGTGCATGGTTCCCGGATGGTTTTCATGGAACCATGGGAGAACTTCTCTGTGCAATAGAAGAAAAGAGAATCCCGTGGAACAATGCAGGTGATAACCTGAAGAGTCTGCGGCTTTGTTTTTCTGCCTGCGCCAGCGCAGACAGAGGAAAAGCAGTGAACCCTGCCACAATAAACAAAATAGAATTATGACATCAAGATGTACCGCACTCGCGTTTTAAAATGGATGGAAGAAAGGAAAAACAGAATGAATTCAAGAGAGAGAATATTGAAAACCCTGAGACATGAAGAACCTGACAGAATACCTTTAGACCTGGGAGCGATGATGTCCACAGGTATCATGGGCATTGCATATAACAGTCTGAAAAAGTATCTGGGGATACATAGTGGAAGAACAAGGATGTACGATTTGGGTCAGCAACTGGCGGAGCCGGAGAGGGAGGTTCTTGAAATAATAGGAGCGGATGTTCTGCCTGTGATTGCCAAAAGAAGTCTCAAGTCTTCCGTAGACGACCAGTGGAAAAAGAGTAAACTGCCGGATGGTTCCGAGTGTGAGGTCCCGGAATGGTTTAACCCGGAGGTATTGCCTGACGGTTCGCAGGTGCTAAAAAATGATGAAGGAATTGTTATAGCAAGAATGCCTGCCGGCGGATATTACTTTGACGGTGTATATCATGCACTTGAAGGTATTGATACGATTGAAGAGATGGAAAGAAAGGTTGAAGGTTATCTCTACGGGCCTGTTGATGAAGAAACTATAGAAAACCTGCATAAACAGGCAAAGTATTTATATGAGACCACGGATTATGCATTGATGCTCAATGGGGCGGGCAGTATCTATGAATTGGCCCAGGGATTAAGGGGATGGGGACAGTTTATGATGGACCTTGCGGCTGAGCCGGGGTTTGCCGGTGCTTTGCTGGATAGACTTGTAGATGCACACATAAGGAGGCTTGAAAAAATATTGCCTGCGGTGGAAGGATATGTTCAGGTGGTCCAGGTGGGCGACGACCTCGGGATGCAGGATGGTCCTCAGATATCGCCCCGACTCTACAGAGAAATAGTCAAACCAAGGCATAAGCGTCTTTACCGGTACATAAAAGAGCATTCCAGTGCGTATTTGTTTTTACATACCTGCGGTTCAGTATATGAACTTATTCCGGATTTCATAGAGATGGGGGTGGATATACTGAACCCTGTTCAGGTCAGTGCAAAAGACATGGATACCGGGAGGTTGAAGAGAGAGTTCGGGAAGGATATGGTTTTCTGGGGAGGGGGATGTGACACCCAGAAGGTTCTGCCCTTCGGTACTCCGCAGGATGTGGAGAAAGAAGTAAGAAAGAGGATACAGGACCTTGCTAATGGAGGAGGATTTGTCTTTAACCAGTCACACAACATTCAGGCAGGGGTTCCTCCTGAAAATATTATGGCTATGTACGAAGCAGTGAAAAAATACGGCAGATATTGAATACAGAAGTCCTGCAAATACAAATGAATCTCCTTAGAAAAAAACCAAAACCCGATTTTGCAGAATTCAGAAGAGTTTTAACAGGAGAAAAACGAGTAGAAAAAGTATACCTGGTGGAACTTTTCTTCAACATTAAAAGTAATTACCCGTGCTCGCGCACGGGGAATTCACGTTAAAAAGTAAAAATATTATGTCAATTAACTTAATACATTTGTATTAAAAGCAGGGATAAAGGAAGTATGAAAGATGCTGGCATTTATCTTCCTGAGTAATTACAAAAAAGTTAAACTTCTTTTTTTCTTGTTTGGTCTATTCTGTTTTTTTATCCAGAAATTGGGGTCTGAAGAATCAAAACCCGTCAGGTTGGATTCTAAAGAAGAAACAACTGAGAGAGATTATGCAGTATATGTTCCTGAGAGTTACAACACTTCCCAAAAGTGGCCCCTGATTATTAGCGTCCATCCGGCCGGGGGAAACGGGTCAAAAGAGATTAGAAAATGGATAAGAAGAGCGGATGAAAAAAATTTCATAGTACTCTGCCCCACCTGTATCGTTGCTAAAAGAAGGATGAAATCCAAGGAAGATTTCTCTGCCACTATCAAAGAAGATGAAAAAGCCATAGGC
>CAYORP010000125.1:0-12701 GCA_964406415.1 uncultured bacterium | reverse complement strand
CTGCTCTTATTGCCTCAGAGGGAGTAACAAAACGCTTCTGCCCGTCGGTTGAAGCACCGGCAGGACGCACCCCGGGAGTAACAACAATAAATCCTCCGCCGGTCTCTTTCTTGATGATTGCTGCTTCCTTACCTGATGCGATTACCCCATCACACCCGCATTCATAAGACATCCTTGCACGCTGCAATACAATCTCTTCCGGAGACATGGCAATTCCCATATTCTTCACGTCTGTGGATGATACATCTGTCAGAAGTGTGACTGCGAGTATTTTTAGACCGCTGCTGCCTTTACCTGCAACCGCGGCCTTCATCACCTGCCTGTCGGCGTGCACGGTCAGAAAATCAATTCCCAGTTCGCTAACCTGCCTCACCGCATCCCTGACAGTATCGGCAATGTCAAAAAACTTCAGGTCAAGAAAAACCTTTTTGCCTTTCTTTATCAGAGAAGATACATACCCTGACCCGGTAAGGGTATGCAGTACGATGCCAACCTTGAAAAACTTTACAACTCCTTCAAGTTCATCCACATATCCTTCCGCTTCTTTTTTTGAAGGTACGTCCAGCGCAAAGATAAGACGTTCTTTCGGGTCAATATTCACCATATTGTATAATCCTATGTCCGCCTTTTCATTCCAGTCTTGCAGAATCTTTTAATCACAGGTTATATCTTACTCTTTTTCCCTCCCAATATCAATCCTCATCAAAAAAAAACCTGCCATAAACAAGGGTTGACAGCGAAAAGGGACAGGCAGTACAATTGAGGGGAAAGAAAAAGGAGGCTTAATGTTAGATAAAATCATCAGGTTTATTACAGTGGACATATGGCGGCTCCAGATTGCCGGTTTCTCCCGCAAGAAATCAATCCTTATCCGTCAGTTGAGAATCATCATCCTTGCACTGCGCGGGTTTGACGAAGACAGGTGTTTTCTGCGGGCATCATCACTAACCTTCTATTTTCTGTTTTCCATAGTACCCCTCCTGGCCATGGTCTTCGGTATAGCCAAGGGGTTTGGCATTGAGAAGGTTCTTGAAGAACAGATTATGCAGAAGTTCCAGGGACAGGAGGAAATTATTGCACAACTTATCCAGTTTTCACATACCTTTCTACAGCAGACAAAAGGTGGCATCATCGCAGGCTTCGGCATTGTCATTCTGATATGGACTGTCATAAGGGTCTTGAGCAACATTGAGAATTCGTTCAATGAGATATGGGGGATAAAGAAAGGTCGGAGTCTGGGAAAAAAGTTCAGTGATTACCTTGCAATAATATTCATATGCCCCATTCTCCTTGTTATCCCGGGCAGTATAACAGTCCTGATTGCAGGTTATCTTAAGACTATAATGGAGAAATTTCCAGTATTGAGCACACTCGGACCGCTCGTAATGCTTTCATTCAAACTGGCGCCTTACATCATAATATGGCTTGTGTTCAGTTTCCTCTACAGTTTTATGCCGAATACGAAAGTGAAACTTAAAGCCGCAATTCTGGGCGGAGTGGTTGCAGGGACTATATATCAGGTTGTACAGTGGGGGTATATAAACTTTCAGGTCGGAGCGGCAAGGTACGGGGCTATTTATGGAAGTTTCGCTGCAGTGCCGCTTTTTTTAGCGTGGATACAGATAAGCTGGCTGATAGTCCTTTTCGGCGCGGAGATTTCATTTGCCTACCAGAACGTGGAGACATACGAGTTTGAGCGCGACTGCCTTCAGATAAGCCATTCTTTCAAAAACCTTATAAGTTTGAGGATAGCGCATCTGATTATCAAGAACTTCTCTTCAGGCGGCGAATCCCTGACTGCTTCCCAGATTTCAAGAAAACTTGAAGTGCCCATACGCCTGGTCAACGATATCCTTTATGAACTGGTTGAGTCAGAAATTCTCGCAGAGGTAAAAAAGGGGGAGAAGAGCGACCTTTTTTACCACCCTGCCCGCGACCCTGAAATACTGACTGTAAAATATATCGTGGATGCACTGGAAGAAAGCGGAAGCCACAATATCCCGATTGTAAAGTCCGAGGAACTGAATAGGATTGCACAATCCTTGAAGACCTTCAGCGATATAACCGAGAAGTCTCCGGCAAATATACCCCTTAAGAATATCTGATATAACCGCAAGGTTTGTGGAAGACATTTCCTGATGCCGATAATGTCAAGGTCAGGAGACCTTTCCCACATAAACAGAAAGGGGATGATATGCAGGATATATCACCAGGACAGGTATTTACACAAATCTCTTTCAATGGAAAAACCTGTTAAATGTAAAGCGTTACGCCTCTGATTCAATGAATTCAGCAACAGACTCCGGGTCCATACCCTCCTGTTTAAATAGATAGTCAGGCTCCCCGGAACTGCCGTATCTTTTTACTCCCAGTTTCAGAAATTTCCCGGAGTATTTCTTCTCCAGGAGATACAGCCCAACAGTCATACCAAGCCCTGTATCTATATGATGGTCTTCCATTGTCAGAATCAGCCCGGAAGAGAGAGCCTTATCCATAACCTCTCTGTCCACCTCGAGAGGACAACTGCTGTTTATAACGCCAATACTAACCCCTTTTTCCTTCAACATCTCTGCCGCCTTCAATGCACGGGGAACAAGACAGCCCATCGTCACAATATAACCTTTGTCGCCTTCCCTGATAATATCAGCCTTTCCGTATTCAAACTCGTAGTTCTCGTCAAAATAGACAGAGCCGTCCTGTTTGGTAACAACAGGTACCTTTGACCTGCCCATCCCCACGAACCAGTTACCCGGCTGCCCTGCCACGTACCTTGTCACCCTGTCGGTCTGGTTGGGGTCTGCCGGTATGACTATCTTAAATCCAAAAAGGTTTCTCAATACCCCTATGTAGTCAATGCACTGGTGTGTTTTCCCATCTTCTCCCACATCCAGACCGAGATGGGTACACACAAGTTTCAGGTTCGTATAGTTCTGGTCATTAAGCCGTTCCTGGTTAAACGTCTCGTCCACCCCGAATACCCCGAAGTCTGAGAAGAAACTGATTATCTTATCCGTTGATATTGCACCGGCCATCGTGGCGGCATTGTGCTCCTGAACACCCACCTGAAAAAACTTTTCCGGGAATTCTTTTGCAAACATATCCGTTTTTACAGAGGTGGCAAGGTCACAGTCAAATACCGCAAACGGATAATCTTTATTGTCCCTGTTTACCTTTGCGACCTCCATCAGAGCTTTCCCGTACGCACTGCGGTTGTCTGTCTTCTCTTCCTTTTTATAAACCACAGGTGTGCCTTTTTTCAACGAGGGGGTAAAGATGAACCTTCTTTCAGGATAGTTCCACACCTGCTGTCTGAGTTTTTTGTATTTATCAAGAACAGGTAGCAGGTTCAGTTCTCCCATCGCCTTTACGTACGCCTCTTCATCCAGTGTCTTGCCGTGGTATTTATACTCGTTCTCCATAAATGAGATACCTTTCCCAAGAACGGTATTTGCTATGATACATACAGGTTTTGGCACTTCAATGGATTTTCTTATTGCATCATACATCTCCGCAAAGTTATGTCCGTCAACTGTCACTGTCTCCCAACCGTCTGCCTTGAAATTCTCACATATCCTGCAGGGCATGATGTCGCCGGTTTTACCGCTTATCTGTATTTTATTTGTATCAACGATAGCAGTAATGTTATTCATCCCGTACTTGGTTGCAAACCTTCTTGCCTCGGATACCTGCCCTTTCGTATTTTCACCATCGCTCATCAGAACGAAGGTATAGGTATCCCTGTTGTGTATTTTATCTCCAAGAGTAAAGCCGCATCCTGCCGAAAGCCCCTGTCCTAAATTGCCGGTACCCCACTCCACACCCGGTACCTTCCTCACGATATGTCCCTCAAAGATGCTTCCGGAAAGGCGGAAGGTCGCAACTGCCATGTCTATATCAAAAAATCCCAGCCTGCCGAGTACTGAATAGACGCCTGGAGAGGTATGTCCGTGACTTACCACTATCTTGTCCCTGTTGGGGTCATCCACCCGGTCCGGTGATACGTTAGCATATGAAAAAACCGTAAGGTACATATCCAGTGAAGAGATTGACCCTCCAGGATGTCCTGAGTTGGCGAGGGTTGTCATCGTCAGGATGTCACCCTTGCACAGATTGCTGAGTTCCTGTAGTTTTTTTATATCTTCCTGCGTCAGTTTTTCTTTCTCAAATCTTGCCATTCTTCTCCCTCCTCATTTTTTTATCTGTAGGTAGTTTTATTTCTTTTTGGGCTGAATGTATTTTACGCCTTTTATTTTCTCAAAATGTATATCCTGAGTCCACACCTTTGCATTATATTCTTCTGCCGTTGCAAGAATAACACTGTCGGCAAACGGCAATTTCAACTGGAGACTTATTTTTGCAGCGCTCAAGGCAATCAGTGTATCAAGAGATATAATTTTAGGCTGGTACATAGACGCAATTGTCTTTATGGCTATATCCTCGTTTTTCTCTTGAAGAATTTTTTTGAAGACTTCATAGATACATATTGTGGGCACGATTAAATTGTCAGTATCCTGCAGGGGTTCAGAAAAAAAATCAGCATTTTTCCCATTTGCAAAGTACTCAAGCCAACCGCACGAATCAACCAGGTTCATACCCTGTTTCCTTCCCGCTCAACGTTTGAATCAACACCCTGCAATACCCCACGCATATCCTTTATGTTCTTAACAGGAATGAACTCTATCCTGTCCTTAAAAGAAATAATCTCAAAATTTTCACCTGGAGATATGTGAAACCTCTTCCTTATTTCCTTGGGTATAACAACCTGGTATTTTGATGAGACTTTCACTTTCATTTTTCCCCTCGTTGAAGATTCCGTTTTACAATATTATACTCTGCCCGCATTACCCTGTCAACGTTCGCTCCGCTCTGTAAGAGTTGAGTATCCTGCAACACTCTGTCACCCTGTAACTGGCACAAAAAAAACCTCGGGAATATGGGATAAGCCCTTATTGGCGGACCCTAAATAAGAGGAGTTTGTGGGTGCCTTCTGCTATGAAAAAGAAGGCAAGAAAGACAAGAATGATGGAGATGTTACCCAGAAGAAAACTTTTGTTCCTGTAAAAACCCTGCGCCTGATAGAGCAAAGCAACGACTGTCGTAAGGAACATAAAAATAGATAGAATAAACGTCATAAGTGAAGACTTCTTGAGACTTAAAAGAAAGAATCCTGCCACAAAGAGTCCTATGGCGGCAACCAACTGGTTGGCCGCACCGAAAACAGGCCATATCTTCTGCCAGTTGCCAAAGGCAAGCCATCCTGCTACAAGCACAACAAAAAATGTTGAGAAATATCTGTTTTTAAAGATTTTTATCTTCCAACTTTCACCGAATAACTCATAAGAAAGATAACGTGTAATCCTCGTGGCAGAGTCAAGGGTAGTCAGCACAAAGGCATTTATCATCACAATCGCCAACATCTTTCCAGCCTGGGGATTGAGAATCTTTGAGGTTACCTGTCCGTAGCCGGTGGCAAAGGTACCAATCCAGTCGCCTGTTTTCATCAGTTCCGGATAGTTGAGAAGAGAGCCGGGCTTATTCCAGAAAAGCCCTGCACTCACGCACAAAAGTGCAAGTATGGCAAGCACCCCTTCAGTCAGCATGCCCCCGTAACTGATTTTCTTTACATCCGCTTCACTCGTTATCTGTTTTGATGTTGTCCCGCTTGCGACCAGACTGTGAAATCCGCTTATAGCCCCGCAGGCAATGATAACAAGCATCATGGGCCAGAGGGTTCCTTTACTCCCTGCGGAGAATGATATGTACGCCGGGGCATTTATTGCCGGGCCTGTGGTAAAAAGACCCAGATATCCGAACACAAGACCAAAAATAAGTATGAAAGAGGAAAGGTAGTCCCTCGGCTGGAGAAGATAATTCACCGGTATGATACTGGCGAAGAAGGAATATACGAGAAGTATAACAATCCACAACCTGAGGGGGTCTGACACAGTAATAGATAAAGGGTATTTGTTACCGAGAAGGAAAAAGAATGCAAGAAATACCAGAGAACCCAGCGTCGCATATACATACTGAACGTTAAGACGGTAGACGAGAGAACCAAAAAGAAGAGCTATGAGAATCAGTCCGAAGGAGGGGATGACAATCTCCGGTTCCTGTACAAATGTATTGGCGGTAACTGAAGCAAAAACCGCAACCACAAGTATGAGGGTAAACCACAGGAAAAGGGAAAAGACTATTTTACTCCTGCGTCCCATCACTGATTCGGTAACCTCTCCGAGGGTTTTGCCCTTGTGTCTAAGACTCAGAACGAGGGCTGCAAGGTCGTGTACACCCCCCAGAAGTATTGAGCCGAAAACAATCCAGAGAGCAGCAGGCAGCCAGCCCCACAGCATACAGGCAATGACAGGACCCAGTATGGGACCCGCTCCTGCGATTGAGGCAAAATGGTGTCCGAAAAGCATGGTCCAGTGTTTTGCAGGAACATAGTCAACCCCATCCTGTTTTTCCATTACAGGGGTTTTTCTGTCAGGGGAAACATCCCACAGTTTTTCAAGAAAACGTCCGTAAAAACGGTATGAGAGTATAAAAAGTGCTAAAGAAATTGCTACGAGTAGAAGAGAATTCATTTTTATGCCTCACACTTTTTAAGTAGCGCCTCCCACCTCCTGTCAATCTCTTTCTGTATGTTTTCCAAGAGAGCCTGGTTTTCAGGTTTAGAGAGGTGAGCAAATCTTCTCTGCATCTTGAACCAATCCGAAACGGGCTTTTTTTCTTTTGGTCTATAGGTGAGTTTATATTTCCCATCAACAACCTCATAAAGAGGCCAGAAACAGGTATCCGCGGCAACTCTTGAAATCTCAAGGGTGAGTTCAGGTTCATGTGGCCACCCGAGAGAACAGGGCGTAAGTATATCAATATAGGAGAAACCATTAACCGCAACTGCCTTTTCCACCTTGCTCAGAAGGTCGTTAAACCTGCCCGGTACTGCGGTTGCAACATAAGGAATATTGTGTGCAACCATTATTGACGGGACATCTTTGGGAAACTGTACCTTACCGGGTATAACCTTACCGAGAGGTGACGTTGTTGTGTGTGCGGCTTTGGGCGTTGCTGAAGAACGCTGTATCCCCGTGTTCATATAAGCCTGGTTGTTACAACAAACATAGAGCATCCTGTGTCCCCTCTCCGCTGCCCCTGAAAGAGACTGGAGACCTATGTCATAGGTACCTCCGTCTCCTCCGAATGCCACAAAAGCAACATCTTTATCATCTACCTTGCCCTGTTTCTTTAAGGAGCGGTAGGCAGATTCAACCCCGCTTATTGTTGCGGCAACATTCTCAAATGCGGAGTGTATCCAGGGAACGTTCCATGCAGAATAGGGAAAGATTGTACTCGCCACCTCCAGACAACCAGTGGCATTACCCACAACAGCGGGTTTATCAATGGCAAGCATAACCATTCTGGCTACGATACCCTCACCGCAGCCGGCACATAAACGATGCCCGGGTAAAAATCTTTCTTCCCTTTTTGCAAGTTGTTTTAAATTTGGCATTTTCCTCTCCTCCCCCTCACCTTTAATCCCCGAGAGGAATAGGGTTAGGGATTTTGCTTTACTCTCTTACTCCAATATATTTTAATGTATATTCTTTTTTGCCTGTTTCCGCAGTTTTCAGAAGTTCGTTAAAGACATACTCAATATCTTTGAGTGGAACGTCCCTGCCGCCAAGACCGTAGATATAGTCCTGGATAGTTGGTTTCTCGCCGGGCATATCGTAAAGAGCAGCGCATATCTCAGGATACAATGGGCCGGATACCGCACTCATACCCTCTGCCCTGTCCATAATACCTATGGCTTTGATACCTGAAAGTGTTTTTGCCAGAAGTTCGGCCGGGAACGGTCTGTAAACCCTCAACTTTAAAAGCCCGACCTTCTTACCCTCCGCACGCATACTGTTGACGACATTCTTTGCAGTTCCTGCCGTAGAACCCATCACCACAATTGCTGCATCCGCATCTGATAGTTGATACTCTTCAAAAAATCTATACTCTCTCCCAAACCTGTCCGCAAATTCCTTACATACTCCGGGGATGACTTTCACTGCATTAAACATTCCTTCTGCAGACTGACGTTTATGTTCAAAATAGTAGTCCTGCAGGTCCAGGGCACCTATGGTTATAGGCTTGCCTTCCTGTAAACTTTTTATAAGATTTGGACGTTCGGGATTTTCTCCGATAAAACCCTGTACCTCTTCATCTGAAAGCATCTCAAGGGTTTCAAGACAGTGGCTGAGAATGAAGCCGTCGGTCGTTACCATCACGGGAAGTTTTACGTCAGGATGTTCGGCTATCCTCACAGATTGAATAAGATTGTCGTAAGTCTCCTGAACATTCTCGGAATAGACCTGTATCCATCCCGTATCTCTTGCCCCGAAGGTGTCCGAGTGGTCACAGTGTATGTTTATGGGAGAAGACAACGCCCTGTTTACCACCGCCATTACAATGGGCAGTCGTAACCCTCCTGCAATGTAAAGCATCTCCCACATCAGTGCAAGCCCTTGAGAAGATGTCCCTGTCATTGCTCTGACTCCTGCAGCGCTGGCACCGATGCAGGCACTCATAGCACTGTGTTCACTTTCAACTGCCACAAATTCCGTTTTTACCACACCGTCAGCAACAAACTGTGAAAAAAGCTGAACTATCTCGGTGGCTGGCGTTATTGGATAGGCCGCAACTACGTCAGGATTAATCTGCCGCATTGCCTCCGCAAACGCCTCATTGCCCGTTCTGGTCACTTTCATTTTGATTCTCCTGTTTTGTCTGCATTTTGTCTTTGAGTTTATCAAGGTCGGCCTTCAGCGCTTCCATAGTAGATATAATATCGTTTATCTTTTCCTCACTTGCCGTAATGTCCTTAACCATAAACTGGTAGGAATCCAGTTCAGACTTCATCTCGGTTATTTTTGTATCCTTTTGTGCTTTTTCTTTTTCCGAAACAACATAAAGTATTGCAAAGGCAACCCAGCCAGACAGAATCAGAATGAGAATGCCCCACCTCGTCATTTTTTTCATTTCTTTCCTCCTCGCAAATCCCTCTAATTCTCCATAGTCTTGGCGAAGGAGGGGGATTTTTATTTTTTTGTTACCTCCTGTTCACTGACCATACTTATTACCTTTACAGGACACTCATAGGCACATATTCCGCAACCCTTACAGTAGTCATAGTCAAACCCCACAAACTTACCGGTTTCCGCATCAACCTTAACCGCACCGTCAGGACAGGCAATCCAGCATATAAAACAGTGGATGCACTTCCCGGTAAGCACCGGTCTGATAGTACGCCAGTTGCCGGTCTTGAACTTCAGGGAAGTACCACCCTCAAGAACGTCTCCCTCGGGCAATTCCTTCCATGTCATCTTTTTTTCTTCCATTTTCTAAACTCCTTTAGTCCATTTTCACTTCGTCGTATGCTTTCTTGATAGCCTTGATATTACCCTCTATAACCTCAGGCTTGTTTCTGAACTTCTTCTCAAGTTTTTTCTTCGTATCCTCAAGCAGTTCATCAATATTCAGTATCCCCGTCACCTTCACAAGAGCACCAAGCAAAGGGGTATTGGGTATATTCTTTCCGATGTTCTCCATCGCTATGGCAGAGGCGTTTACGGTATAAACCTTTCCCCTATAGTTTAACTGTTTCTTTATCTCTTCGGAAGAAAGGGGCGTGTTAATAATAAGTATGCCTTTTTCAGGGTCAAGCCCCTTTGTAATATCAACCTGCCCAACGAGGGTCATATCAAGAACAAGAACAACATCAGGATTTTCAACACCTGAATGTAGAAGTATGGGTTCGGCACTTATTCTGTTGAATGACTGTACCGGCGCCCCTGTCCTTTCAGGCCCGTATTCAGGGAATGCCTGTATATACCTACCGGTTGAAATTGCCGCATCTCCAAAAAGAAGAGCGGCTGTCTTTGCTCCCTGTCCACCTCTACCGTGCCATCTTATCTCAAAAATATCCTCAGCCATTATCTTTCCCCCTTGCCTTATAGAACAACAGAAAAATCTTAACTGTGATTATTTCTAAAACTGCAATGATATATGAAAAAATTACGGTCAGTAAAAACAAATCTATATCATTATACATCCTCATAAGAAAAAATGCAAAAACCCATAAAGGCGTGACTGCTAAAACCAGTTTTACCGTTCCGGACAGGTTCTCTCTTATAAAAGTGATACTTTTCCTCAAGGAAGCAAACAAAAAAGTATCTTCAACAATAATAATCAGGGGAGTTAAAAAGGTCAGCAGCAGTAAGTAAACTGGAACAGATATCCACAAGATAGTAAAAGATGTGATAAAACCTGCTGCAAAAATGGAAGAATCCTTGACAAGGTCAAGCATGCTTAGGCAAAAGGCAAACAACAGCAATGCAAAAAAACCGGCAAGCATCTTGTAGGCCAATACCCTTAAAAAAAAACACCTTGCCTTTGCAAACATATTAGGAAGGTTAAATATGCCTTCAAACAGATATTGTTTGATACCATAATATACCGCGATGGTTACGTAGTTTTCCAGAAGTATGAAAAGCACCTGTACTGCAAACCTGTAACCTTCGGAAAGTTTTAATGAAAAGATGTATAGAGAAAACAGAAGATAGATAAAAACAAAGAGAGAGAAAAAAAACTCCTTTTGCCTGAAATACACCCCCTGTCTGATGATATGAGATAACCTGTTCATATGTACTTTTATTCATGCGATAAATCCGTCAGTCCGCCGATGCTTTGTGGCGGAGCACCGCTAAAGAATTTATCCCTGACCCTGAGTTCCCACCCCTAAGATATGCTTTGTTATGTAGTCCTCAATCCATACTACGATGTTATCCGGTTCTACTTCCACAAACCTGTTTTCTTTCCTTATTTTAATCTCCAGTTTACCTGTAGTCTCAAACTTTTTCCCCAATATTATCCATAAGGGTATACCGACAAGGTCTGCGTCAGAAAATTTGAATCCTGTACTCACGTCTCTGTCATCAAGCAAAACTTCAATGTTTTTTGCGAGCAAACCATTATAAATCTTCTCCGCAGTCAGGGTTAAAGATTCTGTGCCAGCACCAACAGGGATAACCAGAACACTGAAAGGTGCTATGGAAAGCGGCCAGATAATCCCTTTTTCATCATAGTTCCCTTCAACTGCAGCGGCTACTATCCTGCTCACCCCTATCCCGTAACAACCCATAACCGCAGGTTTTTCTTTGCCATCCTTATCAACAAACACCGCCTTCATCATCTCGCTGTATTCCTTACCCAGTTTAAACAGATGTCCAACCTCCAGTTCCGGGCACTCTCCCTCCGCAACAAATTCCTCTGAAAACTTCCCGCCTATAATACCTGAGTCTGCCTGTTGTATTGAAAATACCAGCCCGCTTCTGGCAAAAATGTTTTTATAGGCCTGTTTCATTCTCAGATATGTCTCTTCAAGCCCCTCCTCGTCAGTGTCAAAACTGTATGCATCCTTCATCAAAAACTCTCTCGCCCTCACAATGCCGAACCTCGGACGCATCTCGTCACGAAACTTGGTTTGTATCTGGTAAAGGGTTATAGGAAGTTGTTTCCATGAATTTACATATCTTCTGACAATATCGGTTATAATCTCTTCATGTGTGGGGCCGAAGACCATAAGACGTTTATGCCTGTCCGTAAACCTTATCATCTCCTCCCCCATCTTACCAAGCCGTCCGCTCTCCTTCCATAAAACAGCCGGTTGTAGTGCAGGCATAAGCAGTTCCACCGCACCTGCCCTGTCCATCTCGTCCCTCACTATCTCTTCAACCTTCCGCAGAACCTTATAACCGGCAGGCAGATATGTATAAACGCCTGAAGATGTCTTGTCTACGAGCCCTGCCCTGAACATCAATTTATGGCTGATGGTCTCGGCATCTCTGGGCTCCTCTTTTGAGGTCGGCATAAAATATCTGCTCCATCTCATTTTGTTCCTCCGTTGCGGGTAAATAAATTATTTGTCCACGCCCGGCGGCCTGCCCCATCTTCTATTTCAAGGTAGACAAAGGGCCACGCAGACGGAATGGTCATTGTCAGGTCTGTCATCAGTCTGCCTTCAAAATTCCCCACTCTGGCACCCTGTGAGGCCTGACCGACAAGTCGTACAAACTGTACCGGAGACGTCTTTATGCGCAGTTCATTCCCCTCAAGAGAAAGAGAATATATCTCAGGCCCGCAACTTGAGTAAAAATTTCCGCTGCGAATAGAATCGGTAATATTCTTCGCAGAACACTCTTTGACGTTAACCACAATCCATCCTCCGTTCCATCCCGGATGGTTGGTTGTAATATGAGCATCATCAGCAGAAAAAGCAAGTACCTCAGGGTTGTCTTTTAGCGCCTCTGTCCAGTAAACCAACCCGTTACCCTTACCGTTGAGCCACTGGCAGACATGGTTGTACACCTCCACGCCGTCAAACTGCCACCTCTTATAATCATCAAAGGAATTGCCCATCCAGTGGGGATGTGCAAGTATGGTTAGTGCCTGAGAGCGTGCTGTCCGAATGTTCGCAACGAAGTCCTCGGTCTTACCGGAGATACCGCTGATAGAACCCAGACACACCACGTGAAAAACAGCCCCCGTTTCATCCTTCCCGTCCAGTTCTATACCGTCAAGATATAGTAAAGGATACTCCTCCCTGTCTTCTGCCACCTCTGAAACAACCTTGTGGTCTGTGCGAAACAAAAAAT
>CAYORP010000124.1:0-7750 GCA_964406415.1 uncultured bacterium | reverse complement strand
TAAGTATCCCGACAGAGAAAAGAAGGTGACCCTGGATGTTGGGTCCTCAAGGATTGAGATAGTGGACAGGTTCGGAGAAAAACAGAGGGTAAGAACGAGAAGGGGCAGGATTACCCTGACGGCTGACGAGAACCCTGTTTTTATACTGGGCGGAGGCAAGAACATTCTGCAGAAGGTAGAACTGGAGCCGGGACAGAAGGAGTATAAAGAGACAACCGAAACCATTGCCGAAAAAAGTGAGGATGAAACAGGGAGTATGCTCTGGCTTTCCAGCGATATGCCTGATAAGGTGAGAAGTTACGGCAGGTGGCCCAGGGAGGTGCTTGTATCAGACCCGCAGAAGGAAAGGACATATTCGCTTGAGGTAACGGTAAACAACTATCTGCCTGAGAAAAAGACAGGTGTTTGTGAGGTGGATGTGCCTGAAGGATGGAAGGCATCACCGAAACAGGAAAGGTTTGCGGTGGAAAAAGATTCCACAGTTAACCTTACATTCAACCTTACTGTTCCTGCCACAGCAAGGTATTTTGAGGATATTTATATTACGGTAAAGGGTAGGACAGACGACGAGATAACCATTCCTCCGTATTCCGCCGTCACAGAACTCAGGCCGAAGTTTGACACCTTTCTTGACTATGAAAAAACAGGAGAGAAATATACGGTAAAGGTGAAGGTTCTCAACAGGGATAAAGAGCAATCTTCCGGGATAATTGAGTTGCTGGTCCCTTACGGAGGTTGCCAACCGCAGAAGGTGGATACCGGCGTTCTGAATCATCTGGAGAAAAAGGAGTTTGAATTCTCCATAACAACGGATAAGGAGATAGGAGTTTCTTATCCTGTATGGGTTTTTGTGAAAGATGAAAAGGGCAATACTGTTGGACTTGCGAGCAGCGGCATAAAAGGAGAATGGTTTTACAGGTGCGGTGATGATATTGCATTTGCATCAGGGGGAGAGACCTCTGGATGGCAGGCTACCACCGTGCCGGGGAAATATCTCCCTGAGGATATCTGGTATAAAGGGTTTGTCTGGTATAAAACCTTCGTGCATATACCTGAGGAGTTTTCAGGCAGTGACCTCCTGCTTGACCTCGGGACAGTGAAGGATGCAGGCGAGATATACTTCAACGGCAAAAAACTGGGAGCCTGCGGAGGGGTTCCTCCTGATTTCTGGTATGGATGGGGATACCCCGCAAAATATGTTGTGCCGGGTGAGATTGTAAAATTCGGAGAAGTCAATACGGTGGCAGTCAGGGCATACACTGCAGGCGGCGGTACAAACATCCATACAGGGTTCCAGCAGATACTGCCTCTTAATCAATAAAAAAATGTAAGAGGTCAGTAAACCAAACCATGTTCGCCTCCCCCTCGGAGGGGGGAGGCATGTGCCCGGGCTTGATACCGGACACGGTGGGGGTGAAATTATGCAGTCCGTAATCACCCTCACCTGAATCCTCTCCCCTCAAGGGAGAGGTAAAGACGGAGTCAAGTGAATACTTACAAAAAAATTGAGGGTTAACAGGAAATGAAAAAAACGGGTTTTATCATTGCGGTATTTTTATCTCTGGCGCTCGTCTCTTCGGGCCAGGAAACCTTCAAACTGCCTGTGCGGGCTGTGAGCGATTCCTTCATCAGTCTTCATATATCCGTAAAGGGTACTCCGGGTACAGTTATCGCCAGTGGAAGCAGCAAGGGATACATAGAAGCAGAATTGGAGATTCCCTGCAGTGCCGGCGAAAAGAAAACCCTTGAGTATTATTACCATATTACAAGGGCAGGAGAGTGGGCAGGAAGGGGAAAAGGCTCTGTGGAGATGCTGTTTGACACTGAAGCGTTTCCCGAAAGACTCCTCGTTGTCTCCCAGAAAGAGAAGGATGTATCCAGCCACCGGTTATTCCTTTTCAGCCTGAACAAAAGGTTTTTTAAGGGCGGAGAAAAGGGATATCTCATAATCCAGTCTGCGGATGCAGTGACCACCTCCCTGCCTTCAGATAAATTCAACCTTACCCTTAAAGATGTGTTTCCTTTTTCTCCTGACTCCCCTGACATTGAATTGCAGACGGTCAGGGAACAGGAGGGCCTTTATTCTTTTAACATCCCTGTTATTCCCAACAGTGTGTACAGGCTGAAGATTGTAGATGCGGCGAACAACGGCGAAGCTCCCCTGGGAGATTTTTTGATAGGCCTCCGCACCTTTGACCCCAACATCAGTATCTTCACAGACAGGAACCGGACTGTTTTTCTGCAGGGCGAGAAGGTAGAGGTCAACCTTTACCTTGCGGGAAGCGGTCAGTTTGAAGGTAAGATTAACCTGGCAGTGGATGGTAAGATACTGACGGAACAGGCAGTCTCTTTCAGTAAGGAAAAGACCGTTTCATTCCTTCTGGATACCTCGGATTTTTCACACGGAACCCATATCCTTAAAGCCACCCTGTCAAACAATGCAGAGGCAACCTATCCTATGGAAATAGTTTCATCTGTACTGGCAAGTCATCTGGTACGGCTTGACTACCATTTCTTTGCCAGCCTTCTTCAGCCTGTAAGTAACGGCCTTTCTCCCGCCGCTATTGCTCAACAGGCAGGACTTTATGTAGATGCGGTGACCGAAGGGGGGAGTTCCTATGAGATAGGTGATATACTGTTTGATAAAAGGGAAAATATTTTTTCAAAGGAAGACAGGTACAGGGATATAAAAGGGTTTATTGAAGAACATCCCCTTTATCTTCCGAAAGAAAGAACATACAATCCCATTAAAACGTACCATCTTCTGGAAGAGATTCTCAAAAACAGGGCTTCTTATTTCCTGCGTCCCAGTTTTATAAGGTACCTGGCACATAGCATCCCGGAGGATGAAAACAGAAGGTACAGGCACGTTCAACTCCTCGCCCAGACCTTCAGAAACTACCCTTCTTTTGCCGGTCTGAACTACCATGACGATACCTATGCTCTCGGTTATGGCGAAACAGGCTGGATGGACGGCAGAAGGGCGGAAAGAATGAAGGCATTAAAACAAGATTTTGAGAAGGAGACAGGGAAGAAACCCGAGCAGGACAGAAAAGGTTGGATAGACTTTATCAACCGGCTGTTTCCGTCTGTTTACGAGCGGTACCAGAAGGGGTTGAAAGAGGTTGATAAGAATTATCTGGGGACATCTCAACTGGTTCCTGATGCAGGTGCGGCAGACGGTTTTTATATCCCTCTGGTGTACAGGAATCTTGATGCTGTTACCTACCTTTCCTATTCAGACCATGTTGGATTTCCCCTCCAGGAGGCATTCCAGGGGGCTCTGTACAAGGCAGGTCTCAGAGATAAACCCGTATATTCAACCCAGAATGGTCATATGCCCACCAGTTTGAGGTTTGAGGCGATGATGCAGGCATCAACCCTGTGCGAAGGGATGGGCTTTATGGATATAAACGGCAAACTGGGCCCCTATGCGATAAAGGACAACTGGGTACTGGGCAACGGAGGGGACCACTACCGCATACCCGACGGGATGCGGATAGCCGGACGCACAGTGGCAGAATTATATAAACGTTATGGTGACTTTTTCCTCAAACTGAACAGGGGAGAACAGACTGCAATCCTTTTTTCATACACGCAGGCGGCCTCAGAACGAACGGGAAGTGCGACAGACCACAAGTATACGGTCTTTGAGGCATATTCATCACTTGCAAGGTCTCATATCCCTGCGGATATCATAACTGAGGAGGAGATATCATCAGGAGGTTTTGAAAGGTATAAGGTTATTGTCCTTGCAGGGCTTAAGGTTGAACTGCCGGAAAGGGTGAAGACGAGACTGAAGGAATTCCAGAAACAGGGCGGAGTAATTTTTGCAGACTCTGAATGCAGTTTTCAGGTAAATAGCGTAAAAACACTGCCGGTTGCATTCAGTTCTTACGGCATCCACTGGGGAGGTTTTGACGGAAACCTGGAATACAGGTTGTTTTATGATGTGGCTGTGAAGAAAAGCCCTGCCATAAGAGAGGCAATAGGTCCCTTTATTGAAGAAATGTTTACCTGCGAAAATCCGAGGGTCTTTCTTTTTCACAGAAAGGCAGGCAGCAGCCACTACCTCTTTACCTTCCATGATACCCCGCCTGCCTTTGATTGGGGACTTCCTTTTGATGCAGATGCGGAGGAGATATGGAAAGACAGCAAATTGAGGAACGAATACAGGGCGTATAGCAACAAATACTCGGGAAGCGACCGGCTCTATCAGAACTGGATGATACCCACAGTTAAGGAGATAAGGTTGAAAGGACTTGAAGGATATACTGTCTATGACGTCCTGGAAGGCAAGAAGATAGATGTAAAGGACTCAGTTCTCAATGCAGACTTCAGAAGGTTTGAGGGCAGGATATATGCATTTTTGCCCGATGAGATAGCAGGTGTGAACCTGTCAGTCTCCGGGTCTTTAGACTGTGGTGTGAACCTTACAGGAAAAAGTGGAAAGGAGATAGAAGAACCTGTACCTGTTGAGGTTACCATTACCGACCGAGAAGACAATGTTGTTTACCATATATTCCGTGCATCTCCCTTTTCAGAACGCCTGCCTGTCCAAAAAACAGGCACCTACACGATAAAGGCAAAAGAACTATTTTCAGGGTATTTCGCCACAGGCACCTTTTCTGTAAGAGAAGATTTAGAAGCAAAGGCGCAGGAGGTCTCTGATGTTGTGGTTTTTGACCGGGACGCACTGAATAGATTTGTTCAACAGAAAAGAAAAGCCGTCATATATGTGGGAGAAGAACAGCATATTCCGATTGCAGAAAAGATAAAAGCGTCTTTTCCGGGACAGGCAGTAATAAGGAAAATCAGTAGTACACCTGTGAAGGATATACCGTTGAAATGGAAATATGATGATGAAGAGATTAGCCTGAAAGGAGAACTGGCGGAAGGAAAGATTATAGGCAGGAGACAGTTTTTAAGGGACGTGAAGGTTGGCTATCCGGACCCGGACCCTGTGTTCATAATTGAAGACAATGTTATCCTGCTCGGCACTCCGGGACAGAACCTGCTTATGGAAGAGATATTCAACTCCAGCCTTGCCGTGAGAACGGGGTCGGAAAACTATCCCGGAAAGGGACGAGGGATGGTTTCTTATGTGTGGTCACCTTTCTATGCCCATTGCGATTCCATATTACTGTTCGGCTCTGACGAGGAAGGGCTGGGAAAGGCTGTACGGACGTTTGCAGATATCTGTAACAAAGGACAGGACGGGACCGATATCCCCGCACCTCCGCGCCTGTTTCAGGCAGGACATCAGTTTACGCCTGCAGTTCAGTTGTCTGCCGTTCTGAAGGGAAAAACAGAAAAAGGAAAGGATACAGCATCTTTCATTGATGAGTTCAGCCCGGGATACACAGACGGCTATATCTCCTCACTGGGTTGTTCGGACGACGGAAAGACGATACTGGCAGGTACTGATGCCTTCGGTTATAACCTTTTCTGCCTTGATGAAGAAGGCAATATTCTGTGGAAAAATAAGGTGCGGGACTATATGATTCAGGGTGTTGGCGTATCAGGGGGACTGACGGCGGCAGGCATTATACATTCAGACAGGCGGTCCGCGGAAAGTTCTGTATTTGTCTATGACAGGCAGGGGAAATTTCTCTGGAAGGAATCCGGATTTATCCGTAATGCCCTTGACCAGTTTGTACTTCTGCCAGAAGGCAGAGGGGTTGTTGTCAACAAGGGCGACTGCCTGTTGGCCCTTGATAAAGAGCATAAACAGATATGGAGATACTCGCCCCAACTTTCAGAAAAGGAAGAATTGAGAAGGCTGGTTATCTCCCCTGACGGAAAACACATTCTGGCGGGTAGTTGGATAATTGGAAATGTTGGCAGAGGTGCTTTTGCACACACCCTCTTCCTTATTGATGCTTTCACTGGTGAAGAGTTGTGGAAGAAAAAGGGAGGAACAGATACCGTTGCCTTCGGAGCGGATATCTCCCATTCATCCTCTGTGGTTACAGGAAGTTACGAGGGGAGTATCTCTGTTTTCGGGGTGGACGGCAAAAAGAGTTTTTACAAACAGTTGATTCCTGAGGTGAAACCCGAAGAGATACTGAAAGAATTTTCGCTGAACGGTATATATCAGTTAAGGGTTTCTGAAAGCGGGCGGTACATTCTTGTAAAGAGGGGTGCATTTGATTTTAATGCCTATATAATTAATACTGTAACAGGCGGTATAATATTACTGCAGGCGGAAGGACTGATTGCAGGGATAGATATCTACAGAGATGATATGTTTGCTGTAGGTTCTTTTGACAGAACGGTTCGTGTATTTGATAAATCAGGCAGGTTGTTGTGGAAAGTGGATATAGGCAGTGCGGCAGAACTGAAGTTTATGCCGGACGGAAGACTGCTGGCAGGCACCATTACAGGGGTTCTTCATTGTTTTGGCAGTGATGGTAAACAGATGTGGAAGACCGACCTTGGCGAGGCTGGTTATATGCCCGAACTCAATGAGTTTCTTGCAGGTCAGCCGGATGTTCTTTTAAATAGGTAAAAAAGAGAAAGCACCCCTCATCCTAACCTTCTCCCCCAAGGGGCGAAGGAATGAGAGTTCGGGATAAAGGAGGACAGTATGAGAAAGAAAATGTGCAGTATAATCGGGGTTTTTATAGTTTTGTTTTTTGTTCTTAATGCTTTTGCAGGAGAATGGAAGAGCGTGGAATGGGGCATAGAAGAGGAGAAGAAAGCATCCTGCCGGTTCAAAACCATCTTTTTCCTTGATGAGAACACAGGATGGATTGGTGGCGCGGCGGGCAACGGCGGCCCTATCCCCTATTTCATTTATACCAACGACGGGGGCAAAAACTGGTACAACCTGAACAAAAGTCTTGGTATAAATGACATCTGGTTTTCAGATAAAAAAAACGGCTTAATGGTGGCTAATGGGAATTTTGTGCATAAGACTTCTGATGGAGGCAGAACCTGGGAAAAAACATTTCAACTTGACTGGCATCCCCATACAAGTGTCCTGCATTCCATTGACTTTCCGCACGATAATGAACACGGATGGGTGGCAGGGATAAGTGTTATTGCCTTCACGGAAGACGGAGGGCAGACGTGGTCCCCGGGGATTTCAGGTATGGACATCAAAACCAACGAACCGATGTATGCATCCGGCAACTCGGTATGTTTTCCAAAAGACAACCTTACGGGCTGGGCGACCTCCTGTTACGTTCTTCATACCGAAGATGGCGGAAAGAACTGGAAGACCCAGACGCTCGGTCTTTATCCCAGAAACCTTTTCAGGGTTGTTTTCTCAAAAGACCTGAAAAAAGGCTGGGCAATAGGCAATTATGTTGAAAGGGCATCGGATTCTGCCGCTCTGCGCGGACCCATAATCCAGACGGTTGATGGGGGTAAGAAATGGTCTGATGCAACACAGCCCCATAAGGTAACCCTGTACGATATCATAATGCCTGGAGAGACAGAACTCTGGGCGGTTGGTGAAAAGGGAACAATACTGCACACCACTGACGGAGATATGTGGGAGAAGGTTAATTCTCCAACAGAGAGTGACCTCTATGGAATCTTTGCCATCGGAGATACCATCTGGGCAACAGGAGAAAACGGTACAGTTCTGAAGTATGAACTGAAACCTGCGGAAGAAGCGAAAAAAGAGGAGTGACCTTTTGTGGAAATAGACAGGGTGTATGATGTCCATACCCACCTGACCCCTGAGAGATTAGGTGCAGGCAGTCTTAGAAATATTACAGGATACCATTTTTTGTGTTCG
>CAYORP010000123.1:0-6503 GCA_964406415.1 uncultured bacterium | reverse complement strand
GTATCCCAATTTTTCTGGATGCCCTGCCCAGAGCATGATTGGATATGGGGTTGGTGAGAAGAATGAATACAGATATAATAAAGGTTTTCCAGAACCACGTTGGTTCCATCATACCAACGCCGATAATGGTAAATAAAGAACCAAAGGTTGTACACTTGGTCCCTGCCTGAAGTCTGTTGTAAACATCAGGCAGTCTGAATATCCCCAGACTTCCCAGAAATAAAAAAGATGTTCCTATCCCCGTAACAATTGCTCCTGCCAGTTGCATTTTAAATTTTTCCTTTCAGATGTTACTATATGCCTTTTTCCAGAAATCTCGCAATAGCAACAGAACCCACAAAGGTTAAAACTGCATAAACCATTGCCACATCCAGATAAATACTTCTTCTGAAAAAATAACCAAGAAGTACCAGAAGGGCAGTACTGACTGTGCAGAAGGTATCCAGACCTACCGCTCTATCTGGAGAGGTTGGACCCTTCAATATTCTTAAAATGCACAGTATGATGCCCATACCTATCAGTGTCAGAAAAACTATCATTTCCATTTTTTTTATCCGAATACGTGCTTCAGATATTTTTCAAACTTTCCTCCGATAAGACCGGTTCTTTTCTCAATATCCTCCGTTTTTACATCAATCCAGTGGATAAGAAGAGTATCCCCGAGTATATCCAGTGTGAAGGTTCCAGGAGTGAGAGTTATTGAATTTGCAAGGATAATCTTTGCAATGTCCTGTTTTAAACCTGTTTTTATGGTTACAATCCCAGGTTTTATGGGCATTCTCGGGTGTAACACCCTGTAAGCAACGTCAAAATTTGCTTTTATGATTTCCCAGAAGAGAACGAAAAGAAAGATGAGAAAAAAGACTGACCTCTTTATTCCAAAAGGTGGTAGTCCAATTGCAAGATAGGTTTTACCGAAGATAAATGAGAGTATCAGGCTGACAACAGCCCCTGTAAAAAGTTCCTGAGGATTTATGGATGCGGTAAGAATGAGCCATACCACCATAAGCAGTAAAAAAAGATAAAGGTACCCTCTTAATTTCTCTGTAGTGGAGTATGATTCATTGCACATTTTTTTTAAAGTATTTAATGACAGGTGTTTCCTTTATTTATATGCCTATTCATATTCCCACATAATGTTTTCCGAAAAAGTTATCACACATCTGAGTCTGTGTCAACATTGAAAGGTAAACTGAGATTCCGATATAAAAATCCTCTCTGTTTCCTTATGTCGTTAGGGTAAAACTGAAATTTCTGATAAGTTAGATTTTTTATAGTAGAGACATTGCTTTCATTATGCGTTCTTCATCAGCTTTCGGACCGATAAGAGCCAGACAAAAATTTTCCGGTTTAAACAATTCTACTGCAATATCTTTAATCTGCTCAATACTAACAGCATTTATTTTTTCTAAAACCTCTTTTATGGTTACGGGTTTATTCCTGAATAATTTCTGTTCCCCCAGCCACAGCATATATTCAAGATTGTCTTCCAACCCCATAAGAATCTGGGATGTAACAAATTTTTTCGCCCTCTCAACCTCTATTTTTTTAACTCCGTGCTCCTTTATTTTTTGCATCTCGTCAACCACTGCTTCAACGGACTTTTCGGTGTTATCCGGAGATACTCCTGCATATACAAGATACGTGCCTGTATCCTGATAGTGTTTTGTCATACTTTTAATGGCGTATGCAAGTCCCATCTTTTCTCTAATCCTGTTAAAGAGTCGGCTGCTCATATTACCGCCAAGTATGGTATTCATAACAGTTAGAGGATACCTGTTTTCATTGAATCTTGACGGAGCAAGACCACCCATTACAATGTGTGTCTGCTCTGTCTTTTTTTTCACTATATTAATTCGGGGACCGATGGATTTTCTTTGCCATTTTTTACAGGTGTTTTTTCTTTTTTTCTCCACAGAAGAAAGGTGTTTTTCAACAGATTTAAACAATGCGTTCTCTGATATGTTTCCCGAGATACTTACAACAATGTTTTCAGCGGTATAAGAATTTTTGATGTGGTTAGAAATACCTTTCTTTGTTATCTTGTCCATAGTTTCTGAAGTCCCTGCAATGGGCTGTCCAAGAGGATGCTCACTGTAAAGTGTACCGTCAAAAATTTCAAATACATACTTGCCCGGGATATCCCTGTACATGTTAATTTCTTCTATAATTACCCTGCGTTCTTTCTCTACATCATTGTCTTTTAACAGTGGATTCTGAATCATATCGGCAAGAACATCTATGCTCAGCCCGACATATTCCCCGAGTATTTTTATCCAGTAGCAGGTTGCTTCCTCCGAAGTAAATCCATTAAAAGTACCACCAACACCCTCTATAGACTCTTTAATCTGTCTGTAGTTCCTTTTCTTTGTTCCCTTGAACAGGAGATGTTCTATGAAGTGGGAAACACCGGATAGACTCTGGTTCTCATAGCGACTTCCCATTTTTACAAATATTCCTGTAGATACAGAATGTGTTCCCGGCAAAACCTTATATATTACCCGGATGCCATTATGCAAATTAAATTCCTGCCATTCCATTGTTTCTCCTTTATCGCTTTATTGCCAGATAACATTTGACTTTTATTATAACTGTATTATTATATTGTATCAAATTTTTTACAGTCGGTTTAATAGAATGGCATATAACGAGCAAAAAAAAGATGAGTAACTCCCCCCTTAGGAAGGGGGAGTTAAAAGGGGATTTATGGAGGGAAAAAATGAAAAAGATATTGTATGTTTATGGAGGGCCGGTATTTCATCCTACGGAGTGGGCGGGACAGAAACTGTCAGAGTTTTGCAAATCTGACGGGCGTTTTAAAATAGATATGACCTCGGATTTGAATGTTTTCGGTTCACTTCCTGAAAGCAGGTACGATGCGGTCGTTGTATATACGACAGGGTTTAAAGATGAATTAAAAGGAGAAAGAGAAAAAGGGCTGTTGAAATTTGTAAAAAATGGGGGCGGTTTTGTTGGTATACACTCTGCCACAGATAGTTTCAGAGGAAGTCGTGCCTATATAGAGATGCTCAATGGAGAGTTTCTCACTCATCCTGAACACCACGAATTCCCGATACAGATAGTTGATAATTCGCACTATATGACAGTGAGGATGTCGGATTTTTCTCTGTTTGATGAGATGTATCATCTTCAAAATTATGAGCCATTTAGGTCAAAACTTTTGCTGAAGACAGTATGGCAGGGCAAAGAAGTCCCTATGGGATATACACGGAACTATGAAAAGGGCAGGGTGGTATATCTTGCAAACGGCCATACACAATCTGCATGGAACCATCCTGAGTTCCAAAAACTTGTTATTCGCGCCATTGCATACAGTACGGGTTCAGACTTGCAGGACAAAACGGTAAATTGCGGCATTTTAGGATATGGCCCGGCCTTTGGTATGGGAAAACATCATTCAAACTTTATTAACGCTACCGAGGGGCTCAAAACAACTGCTGTTTGCGACAGCAATCCCGAAAGGGTTGCCGCGGCAAAGAGTGAGGTTCCTCAACTGCAAGGATACTTTACCGACCTTAAAGATATGCTCAAGATGAAGGAACTGGATCTGGTTGTGGTAGTACTCCCGCACAATCTGCATGCAAAAGCTGCCCTGCAGTGTTTGAATGCGGGGAAGAACGTTATTGTTGAGAAACCGTTCTGTATCACTGTTGCCGAAGCGGATAAAATGATAGAAACCGCAAAGACAAAAAAACTCATGCTGAGTGTATTCCATAACAGACGCTGGGACCCAGACTATCTGGCAATTAAGGATATCATAAACAGGGGTCTTATAGGAGATATCTTTCACATAGAATGTGGGAGTGCCGGTTATGGATACCCTCGGTTCTGGTGGCGTTCTGATAAAAAAATAAGTGGAGGTATTATGTACGACTGGGGTGCCCACTTTCTTGATTGGGTTTTGAACCTTGTAAATTCCAGGGTAATAAGCGTTACAGGGGAAATGAAAAAACTCGTATGGAACTCGGTGACGAATGAAGACTACGGGCAGGTTTACATAAAATTTGAAAATGGGGTGACAGCGGACTATACAACTTCCACAGTTAGCGCGATAAACCGACCCAGATGGAGAATTCTGGGGACCAAAGGTGCCATTGAGGTTAAAAATGTTGATGAGATAAGGGTGGTAAGCGTCAGTTCAGGTGTATTGCACGATGGTATTATTAAGGTTACAGATACAGGGTTGACATGGACCAAGTATTACAGGAATATAGCTGACCATCTGCTAATGGGAGAAGAATTGGCCGTAAAGCCTGAGGAAGCACGCAGGGTGATTTCCGTTATTGAGGCAGGTGAAAAAAACTCCAGAGAGAAAGGTTCTATTTCAATCTGAGTTTCCGGGCAAACTTTGACAGAAAACGCAGTATATCCTAAAATGGAGCGATGAATAATAAGGAGATTTTTGATAGACTCTTTGAGAAAAAGGCGCTGAGTGAAGAGGAAAGTTATGATGTATTCAAGGAAATTATGGATGGTAATCTGTCTCTTGCACATACATCAGCCTTTCTTTCACTGCTACGGATGAAAGGGGAGCAACCGACAGAGATTGCAGGTGCCGCGAAACTTTTGAGGGACAAGGCACTTAAAATAGACGTCCCCGGTAAAAAAATTGTGTGTGATACCTGCGGAACCGGGGGAGACTATTCAGGAACGTTCAATATATCCACCTGTACTGCAATACTGGGTTTCTCCTGCGGATTAACAGTCGCAAAGCACGGAAATCGTTCCGCCACAAGTCTATGCGGTAGCGCCGATGTACTTGAATATTTAGGGTATAAAATAAACCTTGACCCCCAAAAAAGCGAATCACTTTTAAATAAATACGGTTTTGCTTTTCTATTTGCTCCACTTTATCACAAGGCGATGAAAAACGTTGCCGGTGTGAGAAAAGAACTCGGTTTCAGAACCATCTTCAACATAATAGGGCCGTTGTGTAATCCCGCCCATTCTAACCTGCAGATAATGGGGGTCAATAACTACAACCTTCTCAAACTCATACCACCTGTCTTCCGGTCTCTCGGTATTAGAGGATACGTTGTCCATTCTGAAGACGGGATTGACGAGATTTCACTTACCGGTAGAACCTATATATCAGAGATTTCAGAAAACAGAATAACAGAATTTGAGATATACCCTCAGGATTTCGGATTTAAAAAATGTTCAATGGCAGACCTTAAAGGTGGAAACGCTGAAGTAAATGGCAGGATACTCCTTGATATAATAAGCAATAAAGAAAGAGGGGCAATGACAGATGTGGTTTTACTGAATACTGCATTTTTACTCAAAGCAGGTAATGTTGTAAAAAACATAAAGGAGGGTATTACACTGGGTAAAAACGTTTTTAAAAAAGGGACTGCTTATAGAAAATTCAACGAAATTCTTGAGGCGATTAATAAATGATTCTTGAAAAAATAATAAAGGAAAAGAAAGAAAAAATTCTTGCCGAAAAGGCAAGAGTCCCTTTAGAAAAACTTGTACGAAAGATTGATAGAGAACCTGTTAGTTTAAAGAAGAAACTTCAGGAAAGAACATTTGGTATAATAGCCGAAATAAAGAGAGCTTCGCCTTCGGCCGGCTTTATAGATAAAAATATAAATCTTAAAGATACAGCGCTGTCTTACCTTGAAATGGATGTTTCAGGTATATCCGTTCTTACCTGTGAACCTTTTTTCTATGGCAGTATAAATGATTTAAAATCCGTAAGAGAAACGGTTGAACTACCGCTATTAATGAAAGATTTTATTTTTGACCCCTATCAAATTTATCAGGGGAGAGCTTATGGGGCTGATGCAATCCTATTGATAGCAAGAATACTCTCCGATAATGAACTCAGAGAATTGATGAAAATCGGTGAGGACCTTATGATGGAGATGTTGATTGAAATCCATACAAAAGAAGAGATGGACAGGGTTCTACACCTAATAAAAAACTGGGATAATAAGATACTCGGAATAAACAACAGAAATCTTAAAACATTAAAGACAGATTTAAATGTAACACTAAATTTGATTAAATTTACTTTACGGTATAAAATAACTACCATAAGTGAAAGTGGTATCAACAGTCGTGATGATATCCAAAGATTGAAAAAAGCAGGGGTTCAGGGAGTCCTGATAGGTGAGGCATTGCTGAAAAGCGGTGATATCAAAAAGAAACTGCAGGAATTACAATAAATTATAAACCCTTTATTGTTTGTCATTGCGAGTGGTAGCGAAGCAATCTCTGACGTCGCTTGTCATTGCGAACGAATGTGAAGCAATCTCTGACGTCACTTGTCATTGCGAACGAATGTGAAGCAATCTCTTCACTATGGTTGAGATTGCCACGGCAAAAAACGCCTCGCAATGACAATTGACTGACGTTCGCAACTACAAAAACTGCGGTTAAGGGTAAAGGAGATGTGATGGAAAAAAAGATAATATTGTCGGAGAAAGAAATGCCTCAAAGTTGGTATAACGTTATTCCTGATTTACCTACACCTC
>CAYORP010000122.1:0-4398 GCA_964406415.1 uncultured bacterium | reverse complement strand
AGATGGCGAAGAAGATAGAGGAACTTCTTACACAGCAGGTGAAAGAGGGTGCTGCGGACCTGCATTTAAATGTAGGACTTCCTCCAATACTGAGAATGCATGGCGGGTTGGTCAAGGTTGATAAGGAGCCTCTTACCTCTGAGGATACAAACAACTATATGAAAGCAATTACTTCCAGAGAACATCAGGAAGAACTGCAAAAAGTGGGAGGTACGGATTTTGGTTTTGCTTTTAAGGACCTGGCAAGGTTCAGGGTAAGTGTTTTCAAAGAGAGAGGAAGTGTTGCCATGTCTTTGAGGTTGATACCCTATCAGTTTTTATCATTTGAAGAGATAGGGCTTAAAGAGGATACCATGAGGTATCTACTTACCCGACCGAGAGGCCTTATTCTTGTGGTAGGACCTACAGGCTCGGGAAAGACGACGACTCTCGCTTCAATGATAGACTGGATGAATGAAAATCTTGACAAGCATATTATTACGGTGGAAGACCCGATAGAATACTACCATGACCATAAGAGGTCTATTATCTCGCAGAGAGAACTGGGTGTTGATGTTCCTACCTTTGAAGAAGCACTCAGGAGAGGGCTGAGGCAGGACCCGGATGTCTTCCTGGTGGGAGAAATGAGAGACCTTGATACTATAGAAGCAGCAATTACTGCCGCTGAAACCGGACATATTGTTTTTGCTACTCTGCATACTACAGGTGCTCCGAGAACCGTAGATAGGATAGTGAATGTTTTCCCCGTAGCACAACAGGAACAGATAAGGGTTATGCTTTCTGTATCCATACTGGCGATAATATCGCAGGTTCTACTGAAACGAGTGGATAAACCAGGCAGGGTTGCGGCTTTTGAGGTTATGCTTGCCACTACCTCCATACAAAACCTGATAAGAGAAAGAAAAACATACAGGATAGTTTCAGAGATACAGACGGGCGGCAAGATGGGTATGGTTACACTTGATTCCTTTCTTACGAATCTTTTCCGGCAGGGTAGAATAAACTTTGAAGACGTCTTGACATATTCATATGACCCCACGTCAGTGAAGGCGGAGCTTGCCGCCGAAGGTTTGATTGATGAGTCAATGGCGGCTATGAAGGCCGAAGATATAACTGAGGCGGAATTAAAGGGTGCTAAAAATGGCTGAAAAAAAACTTCTGGGTGAGATGCTTGTTGAGGAAGGGCTTATAACAAAGGAGCAGTTAAAGGATGCCCTTGACAGTCAGAAAAAGACAGGGCATTTTCTTGGAAGGATTCTGGTTGACCTCGGCTATGTTGACGAAAAAGACCTGAAAAGGGTATTGAGTATACAATCCGGTATAGAAATAATAGACCTCAAAAATATCGTAATAGATAAAAAGGCTGTTGAGGTCTTCCCCTCTGCTCTTGCCAAGACCTATGATGCTGTTCCTGTTAAACTTGAAAAGAATCTGTTGACGCTTGCGGTGGGTGATACACTGAGTTTAAATATACAGGATGACATATCTTTTATCCTCGGCTACAAGACAAAAATGGTTCTGGCCGATGAGAATGATATACGAGAGGCAATAGAAGTCCACTACGGCAAAGAGATAGAGACTATAGATGACCTGATAAAGTGGCTTGCTCAGGATGTTGAGGAAATGGAGGAACTGGATTCCATAGCCAGTCAGGGAGAATATGCAACAATTACCTCACTTGAAGAGATAGCATCGCTCCCACCAGTGGTGAAGTTGTTTGACCTGATTCTTTTACAAACAGTGAGGGATAACGCTTCAGACGTTCATCTGGAACCTTTTAATGAAGACTTTCGTGTAAGATACAGGGTGGATGGTGTTTTATATGACCTGGTACATCCTCCCAAGGGACTTTCTTTTGCATTGTTCTGCAGGTTTAAGATTATGGCAGGAATGGACATTGCGGAAAGGCGTTTGCCTCAGGACGGCAGAATAGAACTGTCTATGATGGGCAGGGCTGTTGACCTTCGTATAAATACGGTTCCGACTGTCTTTGGAGAATGTCTTGCCATCAGGGTACTTGACAGGGCAAAAACAATTTTTGAACTTGAGAATTTAGGGCTTGCCCATGAAAATATGGATGTTGTGAACGGTATTATGAAAAAACCTAACGGTATAGTACTTGCCACAGGACCAACCGGCTGTGGCAAGACAACAAGTTTATATGCCATGCTGAGGAAGTTGAACACTCCAGATGTTAAGGTGATTACCACGGAAGACCCTGTAGAATATATGCTGGAAGGCTCAATACAGGTTCCGATAAGAGACAGGATAGGGCTGACGTTTGCAAGGTGCCTCAGGAGTATATTAAGGCAGGACCCGGATATTATTCTGGTAGGAGAGGTCAGAGATTTTGAAACTGCCCAGATGGCTATACAGTCTTCTCTTACCGGCCACCTTGTATTGAGCACGCTGCATACAAATGATGCACCCAGCACTATTATGCGACTTATAGATATGAAGATTGAACCGTTTCTTCTTGCTTCAACGATAGAGGGTGTTATCGCTCAGCGTTTGCTCAGGGTTCTCTGTCCCCGGTGCAAGGAAGAATACAGACCGCCAAAAAGCGAATTGCTGGAGGTTGGTCTCTCTGAGGAAGAGGCGGAAAAAATGAAGTTTTACAAACCTAAGGGGTGCCCTTTTTGCAGGGGGGGATATAAAGGACGGATTGCCATGTTTGAAATACTTGTACCCACAGAACCTTTCTGGCAGGCAGTTGTAGAGGAACGACCTCTCGGAGAAATCAGAAAGGTTGCCATTGAAGAGTGCGGCATGAAAACCTTATTGGATGATGGACTTAACAAGATAAATGAGGGTATAACATCTATAGAAGAAGTGGCAAAGGAAATACACGGCTATTAAGTTGTTACTTCTCCCCCAGCCGGGGAGGATTAAAATGAGGGAGTGAGAGGAAGATAATGGCACAATTTCAATATAATGCGATGGAGTCTACTGGTAAACCTGTAGCCGGTACGATAGATGCGGCACAGATGCAGGAGGCAGTTTCCAAACTGAAAGGCATGGGTTATTTTGTTACCAGCATTTCTCCTGCAAAAGCAGGTGCCGTTAAAAAAAGCACACAGGAAAAACCGGCAGCAGCAAAAACTACAGGTAAAAAGTCCAAGGGCAAGGGGATGAGTATAAATTTGTCTTTCGGTCCCCAGAAGATAAAGACGAAAGAGTTAACGATAATCACAAGACAACTTGCAACACTTATAGGTTCCGGACTTCCTCTCCTGCGTTCGTTGAGGGTTTTGAAGGAACAGCGGAAAGGTGGAGCTGTGGCGGTTCTTGGCAGGGTGGCCGAGGATATTGAAAGCGGAGCTCTTTTTTCCGAAGCGCTGGCAAAGCACCCGGCAAGTTTTCCCAAGATATATGTCTCTATGGTAAAGGCAGGAGAAGCGGGAGGTGCATTAGAGACAGTTTTGAATAGACTGGCTGAATTTATGGAAAAAGAGGCAAAACTGAGAGGAAAGATTAAGGCGGCTATGGCATATCCTGCGGTTATATCAGTCGTAACCGTCGGGATATTGACATTCATTATGTTGAAAATAGTACCTACTTTTATACAGATTTTTGAGGATATGGAAGCCGGTGAACTTCCTGGTCCCACCCTGTTACTGATGAAAATTTCCAATCTGATGACCCAGAAGTTCTATCTCATCATTATTTTTCTGGTTGCCATGGTTATCCTGGTAAAGGTTTTGAACAGGATTAAGTTTACCAAGTTCTATATGGATATGGGTAAGATGAGGGCGCCTGTCTTTGGTCCTGTTGTTTCAAAAACCATAGTGGCAAGATTTGCCCGGACTTTTGCTACTCTTATAACAAGCGGTGTCCCAATATTGCAGGCATTACAGATAGTCAGGGATACAACGGGAAATGAGGTGATATCAAGAGGTATCAACGAGATAAGAAACAGGGTCAGAGAGGGGGAAGGTATATCCGGTCCTATGTTGAGAGCCAATGTTTTTCCTCCGATGGTCACGAATATGGTTGCAGTAGGCGAGGAAACAGGGGCAATGGATGCTATGCTTGAAAAGATAGCCGAGGCGTATGAGGCAGAGGTTGATGCGGCTGTTTCGGCTATGACCGCTATGATAGAACCGATTCTCATTGTTTTTATGGGAGGTATAGTAGGGTTTATAGTTATATCTCTTTTTATGCCTTTAATAAAACTGGCAATGGGTTTATCAGGAGGTTGAAGAAAGGAGCATAAATAAATCCCCCACAATCCCCCTTTTGCAAAGGGGGAATGGAAGGGAGATTTAAGGAGGGAAAAATGAGAAAAAAGGATGGTTTTACACTCATGGAAGTGCTTGTTGTTATAGCAATAATAGGTGTACTTGCGGCGTTACTACTTCCGGCACTGGCGACTGCAAGGGAAAGGGCGCGCAGAAC
>CAYORP010000121.1:0-16076 GCA_964406415.1 uncultured bacterium | reverse complement strand
AGTAATACCCCTTTTAATCTTTGCATAGCCATCCTCAACCATAAGTTTCATCCCTGCCCTTTTTGCCGCTTCTCTCAATTCACTTGTTCCAACCTTCTTTAATGCCAGGTCCCTGAGTTCATCATTCATTGCAAAAATCTCAAATATACCCAACCTGCCGCGGAACCCGGTAAAATTGCATTCGTTACAACCTTTCGGCTGGCAAATATTAAGTTCTTCTCCTTCTCTAACTTTTAACCTCTTTTTAAGTTCCTCATCAGGTTCTATCTTTTCTTTACAGTATGGACACAATACCCTAACAAGTCTTTGAGCCATAATCCCCTGCACCGAAGATGCTATCAGAAATGGAGGTGCCCCCATATCTATGAGACGCGTTATCGCCCCCGGAGCATCATTGGTGTGTAAGGTACTGAAAACAAGGTGCCCTGTAAGTGCAGCCCTGAGAGCAATATCCGCAGTTTCAAAATCTCTTATTTCACCAACCAGTATAACATCAGGAGATTGTCTCAAAAAAGACCGTAATATGGACGCAAAGGTAAGTCCTATATCGGAGTTGACAGGTGTCTGGTTTATGCCGGGTATCTGATACTCAACAGGTTCCTCAACCGTCATAAGTTTCTTATCCATTGTATTGAGGGTCTGCAGAGCAGCATAGAGCGTTGTGGTTTTTCCAGAACCTGTAGGACCGGTAACAAGGACAAGTCCTCCCGTATACTTCAGCAATTCATTCCACTTTGCAAGGTCTTCTTCAAGGAACCCGAGTTCTTCCAACCCCTTAAGCATGGAAGTTTTATCAAGTATTCTGAGAACAATACTCTCCCCGTATATGCCGGGCAGAGCAGACACACGAAAATCAATCGGCTTACCTCCTATGTCAAGCATTATTCTGCCATCCTGCGGTAAACGTTTCTCTGCCAGATCCATCTTTGCCATTAACTTTACCCTTGCAATAACGGCCTTTTCTATCCTTTTGGGCGGTGAGACAATCTCATAAAGGACCCCGTCTATACGGAACCTGACCCTGAATTTTCTTTCAAGCGGTTCAAAATGTATATCACTTGCCCTGCGTCTCAAAGCCTCAACAAAAACAAGGTTACAGATTTTAACAACAGGTGCCTGCAGAGCAAGGGCCTCATCATCTCCTTCTTCAACATCTGTATCAACAGGCAAATCCAGGTCTATGGTGGCACTGCTTGCCTCCTG
The DNA here is from genome assembly GCA_964406415.1 of uncultured bacterium. Lineage (GTDB taxonomy): Bacteria > Ratteibacteria > UBA8468 > B48-G9 > JAFGKM01 > JAFGKM01. The sequence goes on along the minus strand of CAYORP010000121.1, from coordinate 14,873 downwards.
AAGCATCTGAGTGAGGTCTTCCATTTGTTCCTGACCGTAGTATTTTTCAAGCAACTGGTTTATTTCTTCAGGGAAGGATACCATAATCTCAACATTCTTTATTTCTTCAGAACCTACAGCCTTTTTGAAGTAATCAGTTGCCAGAATATTAATAGGGTCGTCGGAAACCAGAATCAGCCTGCCATCCTCTTTCTTGTCCCATGGTATAACCCTGTGTGCCCTTGCTATTTTGGGAGGGATGGTTGTTAACAGTTCTGATGGTATTTCTCTGGCTGGAAGTTCTTTCTGGACAACGCCCATCTGGAAATAGAAAGAAGGGGATATCTCTCCGAAAGGTAACATCCCTCTATTTTGAAAAACCTCTTTCAAAGGATTTCCTGTTTGTTCCTGTTCTTCAAGGGCATCATCTATTGCTTTCCGGTTCCATAGACCTATATTGGAGATTATATTTATTACTTCCTTTTTTGTCGGCATACCTATACTTTACCACAAAATGTATGGATTGTCAATCTAAGGGGTCATAACAATCATATTTACCAAGGCATTCCACGGATAGTTGCTTTACAATGCAAGGTGCTTTTTAATTGCTTCTGTAAGCCACAGAGAAATTGTTTTGTCCTGTTCTACTGCACTGTGTTTTACTTTCTTCATCAGTTCCACAGGAAGTATAAAGGTATATTTCTTTGTTACACCCGTTTTTATTTTTTCTCCATTTTTCCTGTCGTTTTTACCAGAAGTATACTCAAAAAGCTTTTTTGCCTGAGGGCCCAGTCTTGTCATTTGTTTACTCTCCTTTTGATTTCTTTTGCAAGCGCCAGAAAGTCTTCCGAAGCCGTTGAACTCACTGCATAGTCAAATATCGCCTTTCCGAAAGACGGTGACTCCCTTAGACGGCTGCAAACATTGATTCCGTTCTTAAAGATAAGACTGCCAAATTCCTTTTTGAGCAGCGATAGACTTTCTTCAGTTATCCTGAGTCTCCTGTCAATCATATTGGGCAAAATGCCAAGGATTTCGAGCGAAGGATTAAGTTTCTTCTTGACTTCCTCAACCGTTTCCATAAGATGCGATAGTCCTTCAAGAGATAGATAATCACAGAGAACCGGTACGATAACATAATCGGAAACGCACAAGCCATTGACAGTAAGCAGGGAGAGTGAAGGCGGACAGTCAATGAGAACAAAGTCAAAGGAATTCAGGACATCAGCACTTTTCTCAAGACTCTTTTTAAGGGAAAACTGGCTCTTGCTTCTTGAAACCAGTTCAACCTCGGTATGTGCGAGGGTTGTATCAGATGGAATAACGGACAGGTCTGCCATATAACTGTCCAGCATAACATCTTCAATCCTTGCCCCCCCGGAAAGAAAATCAGATACTGTCAGGTCCTCCGGTTTCAGACGTATTCCGACGCTGACGGTGGTATTACCCTGCGGGTCAAGGTCTATGACGAGAACTCTTTCGCCGATTCTGACAAGACCTGCCGCAATGTTGATGCAGGCGGTGGTTTTCCCCGTACCCCCTTTCTGGTTGGAGAAAGATATAATTTCCATGGCAGATATTGTATACTATAGATAGATTTCTATCAACTCTTTTTCTTTGAAATATACATATCAACTACTTTAGTTGTAAAAAGGAATAAATTGTGGTATAATTTGGATAAGACGCACAGGGATATCCCCTGTGCAAAACAAGGAGGTTATGATGGGAAAGAAGGTAGTGGTGGGAGCAATTATGCTCCTGGCGTTCAGTTTTATCGTAGCAGGTACTGGGATAACATCGTATGCGGAAGGAGAACTTCCGGAAGAATTCTCGTGGTACGGTGAATCAGGAGCAACGAGAGAGCCTATATACGATGAGCAAAAAGTTTTTAACGAAAACACAGAAGGATTATGGTGGATGCCTGAGAAGGCGCCTGAAGGACAGGAAAACATACAGTGGGGTAACAGGGGATATGTATTTGTCGGTACAAAGAAAGAGGTTGTTGAACCCCCGCCTGCTCCCCCAAAAGTAGAGCCTGTTCGTGAACGCGTGGTTGAAAAGATAGTATACCGCGACCGTGTGGTGGAAAAACCAGTGGAAAAGATAGTATACCGCGACCGTGTGGTGGAAAAGGCTGCAGTTATTAACCTCAAGGATGTATATTTTGAATGGGACAGTTCCAAACTTACATCTCTGGCTTTGCTGACTCTCAAGGAAAACGCTGATGTCCTACGTGCAAATCCCAAGGTTAATGTTCTGCTGGTCGGTTCTGCCTCTCCGGAAGGCGAATCTGACTACAACCTGAAACTTTCTGAAAGGCGTGTAACCACTGTGAAGGACTATCTTGTAAGCAAGGAAAATATTTCAGCCTCTCGTCTTCAGACCAAAGCAGCCGGAGAAATCTCTGTGGATGAAACATCATGGCCTTTTGTAAGAAAGGTAGGATTTTCCATAGCAAAATAAATCTGGAGTGAACATAACCTCCTTAGCCCCTCTTTTTTCTCCGGGAGAAAAAAGAGGGGCCGGGAATTGAAAGGAGACACGATGAAGAAATTGCTGTCTGTAATGATTATAGCCGTTGTACTATTCAGCGGCTGTGCAACACTTGAAGAACTTTCCACTAAGACCAAAACAGGAGCAGGTATAGGCGCCGTAGCAGGAGGAATCCTTGGAGCCGTTGTAGATTCTGACAAACCCTGGAGGGGCGCTATAATAGGAGCCGCCGCAGGAGCCGCCGCAGGCGGATGGATAGGGCATACAATGGATAAGGAAACAGGAGAACCGATTGTCCAGGCAGACGCCGACATTGTTGCTCAGGCAGCCGCCGAAGCAGCAAAACAGAATGCCACAATTAAGTATTCAAGAGTAACCGAAGGCGGTGTTAACGAAGAAATCATTGCCAAACCCGGGGAACTTTCAGGAAACCTGAGAACCGTGACCATTCAGTATTTCCGCGACGGCAAACTAATCTCCACAGAAACCCGACAGGTTGCGGTTTAAACCGCAAGTCTCCGGGCAAAAAAAGGAGAGTTGCTCTATGAATCTCAAAAAATATGTTTGTGTGGTTTTGTTCGGTCTATCTTTTATCCTCCTTGCCAGTTCCGTTCATTCTATGTCCAGACCTGTTGCAAGTACCGGCGACGAAGAAGAAAAATCTTCAACAATCCTTCAGGATATACTGATGCCGGATGACCTGAACGAAGAAGAAAAGGCGAACTGGAAAAACGGAGAACCGCCCGGATGGAGCAGAGGCAGGAAAACAGGCTGGGGCGGAGGTGATATGCCGCCGGGACTTGCAAGAAAACACGGCAGGCAGCAAGAGGAGGGAATATTTCCTGCTGACTGGGATAAACGGGAAAAGAAAGAACAGGAAATATGGAAAGAAAAACTTGAGAAAATCAGAGAACGCATCCACAAATACACCGGGAAGGAAGACGAAGAAACGATGCTTTTTTCTACCGAAGAGGCTGCAAAAAAGGGAGTTCCGCTTCAGGAACTTGAGAATGTTGCAAACAAGGTCCTGCAAAGAAAACTGACTTCGGAAGAATATGATAAAACGACAAGAGCCATGGCTTATGGAGTGGATAAAAAGATTGATTCCACACAACTTGGCAGTTTCGTCAACTCACAGATAGAAAAGGGTGTAAGAGGCAACGAACTGGCAATAAACATATACAAAGAAATCGCCGCCCGCTCACAAAAATAGCGATTAAGACCAGCGGTGGAGAAGTAAATGCTCACTGAACTACGTTGTAGTTAATAAGACAAAAGGGTAGCAATTTCAGTGCTCGGAAACAGGCAGTGCCTTGGGCTCCAGCACAGGTAAGAACTACGGTGAAATCCGACTCTCGGAGAACTCACCCTCCTATTCGGAGGGTTCAGACAACTCCGAGTAAGGTAATCGTCGGAACGCTTACGCTTTTCACCTTGTTTTACATCTGTGCTTCCGCACTCGCACTTCAATTCTCCCCTTTTGCCTACGGTGTTCAGTGAGAACTTACGTGGAGAAATAAAACCTACAGGAGGAAAATCCGGTTCTATATTCTCATTTTACCTGCCAGAAATATAAAGGGAATAATAACTCTTTTCAGCACGTTAACTTCTACTAAACCCTATTACGGCTATATCAGTCACAATGATAGAAGGAAAGGAGGTAGACTATTATGAAAACTATACGGATTTTCCAAAATGTTGCTTTTATCACCATCATCCTTGCAACTTTGCTTATAACGCAGGCACAGGGTTATGCAAAAATTGAAAAACCCGAAAGTAATGCCTTCAGCAAAGAAGAACTCGTGCAGATGCTTTCCCCGATAGCACTCTACCCCGATTCTCTGCTTGCCCAGGTACTGATGGCATCAACCTATCCGCTTGAGATTGTTGAATCTGAACGATGGCTGCGCAAAAATGAAGGGTTGAAGGGTGATGAACTAAACAATGCCTTGCAGGAGAAAGACTGGGATACCAGTGTAAAATCTCTCTGTCATTTCCCGGACGTCTTGTTTGCCTTAAGCGAAAAGATTGACCAGACCAGAAAACTTGGAGACGCGTTCCTGAGCCAAGAAGATGAGGTTATGTCCACAGTGCAGGAACTGCGTGACAGGGCGTACTCACAGGGCAATTTAAAAACCACCAGGGAACAAAAAATCATTGTTGAACGGAAAATTATCAGGATTGAACCGGCTGCCACCCATGTGGTCTATGTCCCGGTTTATGACCCTCTATATGTGTACGGTCCCTGGAGATGCCACGCTTTTCCTCCATACTACTGGTATTATCCGCCGGGTTATGCTGTCCGGATAAGTTATATCCGTTTTGGACCGCCTGTTTTTATAGGTATGGGCTGGTTTTCATGGGCATGGTTTGACTGGCCTTCCTTTCATATTTGTATAGTCTGGCACAATGCAAGCAGATACCACAAGCCCTGCTGCAGAAAAGATTACGACCACCCCCACTGGCGACATAACCCGCACCACAGAAAGGGAGTTGACTACCGGGACAGGGAAACAAGAGAACGTTTTGAACAGAAACCACCCCGTGTTATGCCTGCCGAACCTGAAAAATATGTTTTTTCCCGGCCGAAAGAGAAAGTGGAATCTCCGCATATCCAAATAGAACATAGGGCGGCAGATTCCTCATATACAAAATATGAAAAGAGAGAATCTCCGGGCAAATTATTAAAAGACAGCCCTCCTGATAAACCTGCTATGGTAATAAGTGACAAATATATTGACAGAAAAATAACCACCAATGAAAAGGAAAAATCTCCGGATGGTGGAATAAAATTTTCCCGCAGCAGTATAACAGTAACAGAGCCGTCTGAAAAAATCACACATCACAGAGAGAAGCCTTCAGACAGGGGACCATCAGAAAGAGGTAAGGATAAGGAAGATTTTCACCAGGTTATACACGATATGCACCGAAATAACAAATAAAAGGCCAACCTTCAAGGGGACGGTCAGAACAAACCTTGACGGACACAATCTGGCCTTTGCCTTTTCTTCATAAAAATTGTAGAATATAGGAATTATGGAAGAGGTACGAAAGATAAAAATAGTTGTCGCTGAGGATGATGAAAACAGCAGGATAATCCTTGTCAAAACACTGGAAAAGAGCGGGTATGAGGTACTCGCCGCTCCTGACGGTACATCCGCCCTTGAACTGTTAAAAAGATCTGTACCGGACCTTCTGATTTCAGACATTAATATGCCCGGGATGAACGGACTTGAACTCCTCAAAACCGTCCGAACTGACGAGAATCTTAAATCAATACGGGTTATACTTCTTACCGGCCGGTCCTCCGACGAAGAAGTTATGTCAGGAATAACGGAAGGGGCGGACTACTACATCACAAAACCTTACATTCCCAAAAGCGTTCTTGACGCCATCAAGATGGTACTTGAATAAAAGATTAACTTCTCTACGCCGCCCCTTTGGGGAGATAGACAATAAAGAATAGCCCTGACTGAAGACTCAGGATATGAGTCCTCCGGTATCATCGCTTACAATACCTTTCAGCCTCATGGATAGTCCCTGAGGGTTGTCTGAATGTTCAAGTGCGACTTCTTCTGTGACAAATCCTTCACTGTGCAGAGCGGCAAGCGCCTGGTCAAAATCCTGCATCCCATCTGCCCTGCTTGCCCTCATTACCCTGGAAATTTTTCCATCTTCTCCATCTGAGATAAGCCGGCTTATCGTGGGATTGTTGAAAAGAATTTCACAGGCGGGAACCATATGCAGTTCTTCTTTGCAGGAAGGTAGAAGAATCTGGCTCACAACCGCCTTCAACTGAGAAGACAGCCCTTTTCTTATTTCCTGGTGTCTTTCCTGCGGGAAAAAACTTAAGATGCGCTGGATGGTCTGTGTTGCATTTGAACTGTGCAGGGTTCCGAATATCAGATGCCCTGTCTCCGAACCATTGAGCGCAAACTCTACGGTATCCGGGTCCCGCATCTCTCCCACAAGCAACACGTCCGGGTCCTCGCGCATCGCATACTTCAGTGCGTCTTTAAAGGACTTTACGTCAAGCCCGATTTCCCTCTGGTTGATAATAGCAAGTTCGTCTTTATACAAAAATTCTATTGGGTTCTCTATGCAGAGTATGTGACACCTGCGCGTCTTATTTATATGGTTGACCAGAGCCGCCAGTGTGCTTGACTTTCCGCTGCCCGTCGGACCTGTAACAAGAACAAGACCGTTGACGAAATCCGTGATTTTGGACAGTGAAGGTGGAAGATTAAGGGTTTCAATATCCGGTATGAAGTATGAAATCCTTCTCCCGACCAGTGTAACGGTTCCCCTCTGCCTGAAAACGTTGATACGGAACCTTCCGAGTCGCGGAAGCCCAACTGCAGTGTCAAGGTTGCCTTCCTCCTCAAAAATTTTCATTTCACGTTCCGTAACTATTTCAGAGAGCATCTTCATCAGGCGGGACTGACTTGCTTCTTTCAGTTTCAACCTTACAATTTCACCCTTTATTCTCATCGCGGGACAGGAATCAGCCTTTATATGGATATCAGATGCGCCCCGGGTGTGCATCATCTTGAACAGGTCTATGAGTGAATAGTTTTCTGGAGGCATAGATTCAATTATACCCTCTTTTTTAAAAACTTCCAATATTAATTGATTTTGACAGATTAAAAAGGTAAAATAGTTTTATGGAAAAAAAATATAAAAAAATACTGGTGGTGGACGATGAACCTGATTCACTTATGACCCTTTCTATGGCACTTAAATCTCTGGGATATAATGTCGTGGGGGCACTTAACGGCGAAGAAGGTCTGAAAATTTTCAGAGAAGAAAAACCGGATATTGTTATACTTGACATTGTTATGCCCCTGATGGACGGATGGGAGGTATTGAAAAGAATAAAATCAGGATTTAAGAGTAGACGGGTCCCTGTGATACTTATAACCGGTAAAAGTGCTGAGACGGACAAGTGGAAAAGATACAAATACAAGGCTGATTTTTATGTAACCAAACCCTACGATTTAAAAAAACTCCTGTTTACCATACAGGATATGCTTTCCGAATAATACTAAGTCTACACCCTGAGTGACTTAATGAAACTTGCTTTCCCTTTTCAATCGCAGCCTTTATTCAGGAAGTGAGAACTGAATGGACAAAAAGATACGAATATTTATTACCGGCTCAACAGGTTTTATCGGCAGGTCACTTATAGAAGAACTTTGTGCGCGGGGATATGTTGATATAACAACATTGGTACGGCGCACATCTGATACCAGTTTTTTGGAAAACAAAGGCCTGAAGATTATCGTTGCGGATATAACGGATAAGGTATCTCTTGATAGTATTGTCGGCACATACGATGTTTTATTTCATTGTGCAGGATATTTAAAAAACAGGAATAAAGACTTGCTTGAGAATATAAACATCCGCGGCACCGAAAATATATTTCAATGGGCTCTTGAACACGGAATAAAAAAATCTATTTATGTAAGTTCCGTATCAGTTAACTCAGGTCATGGGGGAACTCTCCGTACAGAAGATATGCCGTATAAAGCAGTCAATCAGTATGGCCTTTCAAAGATTGCTGCAGAAAAAATTGCGCTAAAATTCCGTAATAACGGGCTCCCTATGGTAATCGTTAGACCATGTATGGTTTACGGCAAAGGAGAGCCTCATATGATGAAACTATTGACCATGCTTATTAAATCAAGACTGTTTTTTCTTCCGGATTACGGAAAAGCCAGGTGGCACCTGGCATCTGTCCGCAATGTATCTGCCTGTCTAATCCATTGCCTTGAAGATGACCGTGCACTGGGCGGTACGTTTAACATCGCTGACAAGGAAGTTTTTACAGTACAGGAAGTTATGAAAATTTTATCCAATCATCTGGGGGTTCCTCAACCTCTTTTACTCCCACATCCCCTGACAAAAATTCTTTCGCTCATACCCTTTATAGGCAAACGCATCAAATTTTTATGCAAGGACCACATTTACAGCATAGAACGGCTTGAAAAGATTCTCGGGTTTACACCGCCCTATCGGGCAGAAACTGAACTGGCAGATACGGCTGAATATTTCCGCTATAAAAGATTTGCTTCACAAAAAAATCACATTGATTAAAAACATCTTTACCCTTTACAGTCTATAATAAAACCCGCTGACCGGGGAGGCATAGAATCTATGTTGATACAACCTGAACGTTTATCAGGTGTAAGATTAGACGTCTTTCCTTACGGTCTTCGCCAGATAAATCTCAAGGTGCATGTTTCATCGCCACTGCTGTATTGAATTCCCCCTCTGTTAAAGGAGGATACAGGGAAATTTATTTATAGGTGTTCTGATTGCAGAAGTTGAGAAATACAGGTAATACTTCCCTGCCTCTGGAAAAGATTTCAGATTTTGATAAAATATATCTTAAATTCCTCTATAAAAAATAATGTCAAGAGTATGACAATCTATCCAAACAGGGGAAACTGCAAGTAGAACATAGGTGATATCAGAGGGGTAAATGGTAAAATCTACAAGACTGATAATAATCTTGAGTGTGTTCTCAATAGGATTTTTTTCCTGGGAGCCAGTTTTTGGTGAAGGCTCTGTCTCAACGCAACCCTATCCAGTAGCCACCATTCTCGGGAAGACTATCATGAGCGACGGATTGGTCCCCCACATAAGGATTCAAGAAACCATGAAGCAACAGTTAGAGGGAGAAAAGTTCAATGAATGGTACATCCAATATCAGGCACAGGGTTTAATGGGAAAAATCCTCAAAATCCTTATGGAAATCTATGCAAAGGAACATAACATTACGGCAACGGAAGAAGAATCTGAAGCATTCAACTCCTATCTTGATCGTAGCCTTGAAGAGATAAAGATACAAAATGAGAAGACAAGGCAGGACATCCTTAAGGAACTTCAATCACCAACCACCGCCGAGGAAAGGAAAAAGGTAATTTCTGAACATCTCGCAACACTGGATTCTCTTCGTCAGAACGAGGAAAAGATGGAGAAATACCTCCAGGGAGAGGATGCGCGGAAGAAATGGAAAGAGGTTAGAAGAAAAAACGGTGAAGCCGTGGTGAGACAATGGAAAATCAATAAGGCTCTTTACGAACAATATGGAGGGAAGATAATCTTTCAACAGGCAGGGCTCGAGCCTGTTGAAGCCTTTGGTAAATTCCTGAGGGAGAATGAAAAGAAGGAAATATTTCAGATTCTTGACCCAGAACTCAAGAAAAATTTCTATTATTATTTTGAAATGCCTCATATGGAGATGCCAGAAGAAATCGCCAGGTTTTACTTTGAAAAACCGTACTGGCAGAGAACCAATGAGGAGATGGAAGCTGCTGGTCTCAAGGAAACATCGCACTGACTGTTCTGAATAACTGAATGGGCACTCAGAAAAGAGAAATAATCTGCGTCTACCTATTTTAAGCAGCCAGAGATTATTGTAACCTGCAATTAATACAAGCACAGCATCAGAACCATCCTCACTCATTGCCGATTCATACAGGATATTGACTTTTTGTGCAAAATTGATAAGATATTGATGGACAATATACGCGTTTTTTACAGATTGTTGAAAGGAGGAGCGTATGAGTAGAAAAAGCATCGCAGTTGCAGGACTGGCGGTTTTGTTTGTACTATGCCTGGACGCATCTGCCCGACCCTTCTGGAGGAGAGCCCCGAAGAAGAAGGTAAATACATGGTGGGAGAACAGAGCCGATACAAACAACAACGGTGTGGTGGATGCCCAGGAACTGAACGCATGGAGAAAACTTGAAAGGGAAAAGATTGACCTTAACAATGACGGTACCATAGATGCAAAAGAACGCAGGCTTTCCTGGCGGCACGCACGTTCAAAGGTAAACACCGACCTTGAGAAAAAATACGACGCAAACGGAGACGGCTGGCTGGAAACCGCGGAGGTTAAGCAGTTACTGCAGGACAGGTATATCCTGATAAAAACTCACGGCAAAGCGAAGGTTAATTCGGCACTGGAAGAGGAATACGACACCAACAATGACGGCGTGATAGACCCGGCCGAAGCAGAAGTTATGAAAGACGACCTAAGTTAATCCCCTGTCGTCAACATCTTTGTTGCAAAGAGAATAAGAGACCGGTCCATAAGGAAGCCGGAGTTGTCTATGATGGCGGTGATAATCCCCTGGTGGACAACAATGAAAAACCAGATGAATCTCAGTAGATACCGGATGCGCAAATGTTCTTTCGCAGTACTTCTCTGCATCCTGCTTTTCCTGACCGGGCGGCAGGCGGAAGCAGGTTTTCTGGACGGCCTGTTAAAAATCCTCGGCCTTTCATCGGACGAAACGTCCCTGTCGGAGGACAGGATAATCGCCGGCTTTAGGGAAGCTCTTAAAATCGGCACGGAAAACACCGTGGAACTTACCGGCAAAATTGACGGATATTTCGCCAATCAGGCAATCAAGATACTGTTGCCCGAAAACATAATGAAATTTGAGGATGCCATGCGTTTCCTGGGCTACGGGCCGAAGATTGACGAATTTGTCCTGAGCATGAACAGGGCAGCAGAGAAAGCCGCTCCTCACGCTCGCAACATTTTCCTTGATGCCATAAAACAGATTACCTTTGAGGATGCACGCAGACTTCTCACAGGAGGAGATACCTCCATAACCGAATTCTTCAGGGACAAGACATACGATAATCTGTTCACCGCATTTGCCCCTGTCATTGAAAAGGAACTGGAGAAGTACGACGTAACGGCAAAGTATATGGCTGTCGTCAACCGTTACAGGAAACTTCCACTCGCCGAGAAAATTTCCGTGCTTGATATGAACAGGTATGTGACAACAAAGGCGCTCGACGGGCTCTTTTACGTCCTTTCAGAGGAAGAACGGAATATCCGCAACAACCCCTCTGCGCGTGTGACAGAACTCCTCAGGGAAGTCTTCAAATAAATTCAGGAAATATGGATATAGAAGTCACCGAACAGTTCCGGCAGGCAATAGACCTCATAGAGAAGGAAAACAGGAACCTCTTCATCACAGGCAGGGCAGGCACCGGAAAATCCACACTCCTGCGCTACCTGCGCACGATAACCGGAAAGAGAACCGTCGTTCTCGCTCCCACGGGCGTTTCCGCACTCAACGTGCACGGCCAGACCATCCACTCATTTTTCCGCTTCAAGACCGATATCACACCCGACAAGGTAAAAAGAATCGTCAAAAGCGGCGGGAAGAATATCTACGAGAAACTGGACACCATCATCATTGACGAAATATCTATGGTGCGGGCGGACATACTGGACTGCGTGGACAAATTCATGCGGCTCAATTGCGGCAACAGCCTGCCTTTCGCGGGCAAGCAGATACTCTTCTTCGGGGACCCGTACCAGTTACCACCGGTAATCACCTCTGCCGAAAGAAAGATTTTCAGCGGCAGGTACTCCACCGGCTATTTCTTCTCTGCCGGGGTAATGGACAAACTCTCCTTTGATATCCTTGAACTGGACAGGATATTCAGACAGCACGACCGCAACTTCATAGAAATACTCAACGGAATCAGGAATAATACCGTCACCGAGGAGATGCTTGAGCGGCTGAACACACGCTGTATGCCTGACTTTGAGCCGGACGAGAAGGATTTTTACATCTCACTGACCACGAAAAACGATGCGGCACTGCAGGTGAACGAGACCCGTCTGAAAAAACTTCCGGGCAGGGAATATACATTCAGAGCGAAGACCGAGGGCAGGTTTGAGAAAACAACATACCCCACGGATGAAACACTGCACCTGAAGGAAGATGCACAGGTAATGCTTCTTAACAACGACCCCCGCAAGAGGTGGGTGAACGGCAGTATAGGCAGAATCGTAAGCATACTACCGGAAGAAGAGGTTATCCGCGTTGAACTTACCGGCGGTGAAACAGTGGAGGTTGAGCCGTTCCAATGGGACATCTTCCGCTACACCTACAATGAAATCAACGACCTGATTGAGACAGAGCAGACGGGCTCTTTCAGGCAATTCCCGTTAAGACTTTCCTGGGCTGTAACCGTCCACAAGGCACAGGGAAAGACATTTGACAACGTCATACTTGACACAGGTGCGGGAGCGTTCACCCCCGGTCAGGTATATGTGGGACTGAGCAGATGCGTATCAATAGACGGGCTGATACTCAAGAAAAAAATCAGAAAGAAAGATATATTCATAGACTGGAACGTAGTGAAGTTTATGACGGAGTACAGGTACGCAATATCCGAGAAGGAGATGCCTCTCGGCGAGAAGATTAAAGTCCTGAAGCAAGCCATAAAGAACAAAGAAGAGATGGAGATAATCTACCTGAAAAAAAACGACGAAAAATCCGTCAGAACAATTGTCCCTGAACACGTGGGAAAGATGGAGTTCATGGGCAAGAACTTCACCGGGCTGAGGGCGTTCTGCCGCAAGAGCAACGAAATGCGCACCTTCCGCGTGGACAGAATCCTCTCAATGCACACTATCTAACTCAGGGCTTCTCTTGTTGAGGAAGGCAGTCGCTTCGGCTTGAATCCCTCCCTCACGCACACGATGACAACCTCTGCATTCACAAGCAGGTCGCCGCTCTTAAATATCTTCTGCCGGAAATGCAGGTTGGGAGCAGGAAGGTCCTCGCCTCCCACTATGGTTCGGGTCGGCCATTCGCCGGGATTACTGCATCATCTCGCAATCCCTGACTTCGGTCTTACCCTGTGGACTCGCTTTCAATCCTGCAAGTCTTACGGGCGTCGGTCAACGGGCTCACCAACTCGCCCTCAGTGTTATACAGTGCTCCTTATGTCAAGTGCAACTTAAAAGTACACCACCCAGTCAATTTATTCCTCACCTCGTTTCCATTCCCTCTTTTTCTTCCTATGTATATCCATCTCCTCTTATATCAGTTCTGGAGGTAAATATTTCGTATAGATTTTTTAGCGAGATTCACTCAGGGCAAGAAATTCAGCAGGCAGTAATATCTTTACACTACCGTAACTGCCAATCTTTCTAAATTCTGCATCGCCGGTAATCACATAAACACTTCTGCAGGCAGCCGCACACTCAAGAAATTTCATATCATCAAAGTCTTTCATCTCAACCTTCAAGTGCGGCGGCTCAAATGTCCATACAGTGTTGAATCCGCGAATAAAAAGATTCATCAATTCAGTAATCTCCTTTTCATACTTCAGGCCGAATCGCACCGTGACTTCAATATATTCCTCAAGAATTTCTCTGGATAGACACAACTCAATCCATCCTTTTCTCCACAGGTCTACTACTTGTTTCGGCTTTCCGCCAAAAAAAGAGGAGATAAAAACATTGGTATCAATAACCACTCTCACTTCTTGCATCTCTTTTCCTTACGGACTTCGGCAATTATCCGCGGTACATCTTTCAGAGAGTACTTTTTACTGATTTTTCTGCCGATTCTATCCCAGAGTTTTTCAACGTAGTCTTCCATATCATTTTTCTCTACATATTCGCGAATAAGTTCGCGGGTCTTCAGACTTTGGGATTTCCCTTCCAGACTGGCAATTTTCGCAAACTTCGTCTTGAGTTCTTCATCCAATCGCACTATCATCTGCGTATCCATCATACACCTCCGCATTTTTGTATATACATATTATACATGCTATCAAAGCCGGTGTCAACAGGTTATCAAAGAAGAATTGATGATGACCTTTCGGAAGGTAAGTAGCCTTAGGGGAACTGGCACCGCTTGTCTCTCAACATGGGAAGGGCTCACATCCTGCCACCCCTGCTGAACGGTGCTCCTTACCCGTTACATAATCACACTCTCCTTAAAAATCCCTCTTCATACCTCTTTACTAAAGGAGAATTAAAAAATGAGGGGAAGAGATGTTCCCTCAAGGAAGGGGAGATATAGGAAATGTTACACGTAACGGGAGACCTCCCGCATCAGGACTTCATGAAAATTATGGATAATTTTTTGCTGGTCAGAAGGGAGAAAATCCTTCAATACTTTTTCAACTGATAACCTTTCTTTTGCAAATCTGCGTTTGATTTCTCTGAGAGGTTTTCGTTGTTCAACCGAAACGAGTCCCTTACGCAAAAGGAAGTATACATCGTAATAATCCCGGGGCTTTGCCCGGCTTAATACAACGGATAGTTTCTCATCAATAAGGTCTGTCCGGGGAAGGATTGCAACTGTATATGGAGGCAGGAAATCGCCTGCAATTAATACGGGCTCGCCCTTAACTTTAGTTTTTTTACGTAATGAAACTCCAAGAAGTATCCGCGTCCGGTAACCGGAAAATTCTAAATCAAGAACCCCGATATATTCCCCTGAGGTTTTCTTGCTCTCTGATACATCAATGGCTACACCCGTTCTGTCAACCTTGTCCATAACATTGACCAGTAACGTTTCCAGTGTCTCAATATTTATTCCAAATCCTGAGAAATCAAGGTCCTC
>CAYORP010000120.1:0-8878 GCA_964406415.1 uncultured bacterium | reverse complement strand
TACAAGGTATTCTATCCCCAGTCTGCTGTAGTATACGTTAAGACCTGCACCTGCGGAAAACCGGGGGGTGAATTTATATGCCAGTACAGGAGAAAAATTTATTGTCTGCATTGAAGAATAATAGGGTTCGGAATAAAACCAGTTTGTTCTGACAATGTCTTTGCTCCACTCCGTTGCCTGTCCGTAAGGCGAGGATATTCCCATACCGAATCGGAGTTTTTCAGTACCGAGGTCGGTTGCGTAATAGATAAAAGGCAGATAAGCCATATTGGAGACTGCATCTTCACTCACGCCTCCGTTTTTATAAAGGGTGGTTGGATATAAGAAGGTATTTCCGAACAGTATCTGCTGTCCCTCAATCTGTACCAGTCCTGCAGGGTTATGAGTGACTGCAGATGCGTCATCGCACTGGGCGATGAAAGCACCTGCCTGTGATATTGCGGAACTTCCTTCAGGCGGGTTTTTAAATCCCTGTGCAAGAACTGGGGGAACGTTTAAAAAAAGAAAAGTAACAGATACTAAAAGCAGCAAGACATTATCACCATTTTTTTCCATTTTTCACGCACCTCCTGCATTATTATACTAAAAAATGCACATACTACAAAAAATTTTACATACAATAATTTTGTAAAGTGTGTATAATTCTGTATAATATAGCATATGAAAGAAAACTTTTTGCTGGTTACTACAGCCGGGGTACCCAAGATAATCTCTGACTTTATACCTGACATAGGTTTGTCTGCTCTTGCTGCTTCTTTAATGGATGAAGGCTGTAAGGTAAAAATTCTGGATTTCAACCAGCCTTCACTTTTCTCTGAAGTCTTTACAGATGAAATATCAAACTTTCTTGAAAGGTTTTCACACAAGGTTTTTATTGAGGGTAAAAGCCCCTCTTTTTTTGAACTCCTCAGACTGAGGATGGCTAACAACTCACTTGAGAAAAACAAAGGTCTATTCTGCACAAACCTTAAAAGGTATCTTGAAAATTTTATAGAGAAGGAGGATATCGGTTGTGTGGGTTTTAAACTGTGGGCAGGGGATGGTTTCAGATGGTCTATTGAAGCAGGGAGGTACCTTAAAAAAAAGCATCCTGAACTGAAGATTATAGGTGGAGGTCCGCAGGTTGACATTTTTGGACAGGAGATTTACAAGGTTGGGCAATTTTTTGATGCACTGTGTTACGGAGAGGGAGAGGAGACAATAAAACTGCTGTATAATTTTGTGCGGGGCAAAGGGAAACTTGAGGATATTCCGAATATTATTTTTCGCAGAGAAAACGGGTCTATTGTGAAGACGCAGAAGAAGTTCATAGACAGTCTTGATACACTTCCTATGCCTGTTTATACCCCGGATGTTTACACCAACATAAATGAAAAACTTAAAATGCTTGTTATTGAAGAAAGCCGTGGATGTCCTTATAAATGTTATTATTGCATCCACCCGATAAAAAGCGGCAGGAGAAAGACCAAATCGTCCACGAGGGTTGTCAGCGAGATGAAAGAATATGGAAGAAGGTATGGAGTAAAACTTTTCAAGTATGCTGGGTCAACCCCCCCCGGTAATTTTCTGGAAGAGGTGGCAAGACGAATAATTGAAGAGAAGGTTGACGTAAGATATACCACTTTCGGACACGTAAATGATGTTAAAACTGACTTCAGTCTGTTAAAAAAATCAGGCTGTGAATCCATTTTTTTCGGAATGGAGTCAGCAGATGAAGAGATACTGAAAAAGGGTATGAACAGAACTGTTAATGTAGACTCTGCAAAAGAGGTTCTGCGAAGGTGCAGGTCAGATGGTATATTCACTGTTGTGAGTTTTATCTATCCCGCCCCGTTTGAAACAGAAAAGAGCAGAGAAAAAACAATGAATTTCATAAAAGATGTGAGACCTGACTCGGTACTTGTCCAGTTTTCTGGTATATATCCGGGTACCCAATGGTTTGAAACCCCTGAAAGGTTTAATTTCACCCTTAATAACAGAGAGACCTATCCCCTTGAGGTAATGACATACCAGATAAAAAATCTTTTCCCTCCGAGTTACTGGGACCCACTACCCTACAGGATAAACGGGATGGCCTTCAAGGAGTTTGCGAGAGAGACCGAGAGGTTCCAGAAAGACCTTCAGAAAGAGGGGATTGAGACATCAATACCCGATGAGGCATACCTGCTTTATATGTTCAGCAGGTTTAACTCGCTCAGGGAGTTTTTAGACAAACACAGATGTTTTTTTTACTCAGGCAACAGGAATGAACTGGAAGAGGAGATATCCTTTATCAACGGTAAGGTCTAAAGAATGAAAAGACGCAGGGTGGTAATTACAGGTATAGGTGTGGTGGCTCCCAATGGTACAGGTAAGGATGACTTCTGGTATGGATTGAAGACAGGGAAAAGTGGAATAAGAAAAATAAGTTTTTTTGATGCATCAGAATTCCCTGTTCGTATTGCCGGCGAGGTTACAGATTTCAATCCCGAAGATTTTATGGAAAAAAAGAAGGCGAGAAGGATGGCAAGATTTTCACAGTTTGCAGTTGCCTGTGCCAGAATGGCACTGGAAGATGCAGGTTTTAACGTAGAAGGGATAAAAAGAGAATATCCCGGTATAGTTATGGGTATTTCCAGCACCGATTTCAAGACAATGGAAGAACAATGTAAGATTTTATATTCCAGAGGATTGGGGAGAATAAATCCTGTTTCATCTTTTGTCAGTGTTCCTAATGCTCCATCGGGTGAGATTGCAGGAGTTCTCGGAATCACGAACTTCAATCTCACGGTTTCAACGGGCTGTGCCTCCGGTCTGGATGCCGTCGGTAATGGTTATCAGTTGATAAGAAACGGTGAGGCCGAAAGTGTTCTTGCCGGTGGTTCAGATTGTCCCGTAACTCCATTGATGCTTGCAACCCTGTGTGCGGCGGATATTATGTCAAAAAATGAAGACCCTAAGCGGGCAAGCAGACCCTTTGATAAGTTCAGAGACGGCGGGATTCTATCTGAAGGTGCGGCTGTGATTTTGCTTGAGGAGATGGATTCTGCACTGGCGAGAGGTGCAAATATCTATGGAGAAATTGTCGGCTACGGACAGAGTATAGAAGGGAATAAAGAGGAGCCCGGTGCAGGTCTTGAAAGAGCAATACTGAAGAGTTTTGGGGATGCAGATGCGAGTCCTGAAGAGGTAAGTTATGTTTCTGCTCATGCACCATCAGACGTGATGCTGGATTTATGTGAAACCGATGTACTTAAAGCAGTGTTTGGTTCATCCATATACCGGATACCCGTGAGTTCCATTAAGGGACACATAGGCAATCCCTATTCAGCCGCGGGGGTTTTACAGATAGTTTCAGTCGTTCTCGGAATGCAAGAAAACATCATAATCCCCACGCTTAATTATGAAATACCTGACCCGGAGTGTGACATGGATTATGTCCCAAATTACCCGAGGGTTAATGAAATTAAAACCGCTCTGGTTAATTCTCATGGTTTTGGGGGGGCTAATTCTTCTGTCCTTATCAGGAGTTTTGAATGAACGTTACAACAATAATTTTAATATTTACTCTGTTGTTTAACGCTCTGATTGTTTATCTTGTCTACAAGAGTAATCCAAAACGGTTTTCCAATCGTATTTTTTCTTATCTGGGGGTAAATATATCAGTATGGAATCTCATCTTTCTGTTTATCATTAACGCAAATACCCCTGAAGGAGCAGGGTTATGGATAAGAATATCGTTTATTTTAGGAAGTTTTGTTCCCCTGAACCTTCTGGCTCTGGTTATGTCAATAGGAGAAAAGCAGATATCCTTTTTGCAGAAAAACAATTTCTTGATAATGGCGGTTTTATCTGCCGGATGCTTTGTACTGGGTTTTTCTCCATCTCTTTTTACCAGCATAACCCAGCCAGGCAGAAGTATGCAGCAGGTTCCTCATGCTACGTATGGCTGGGCATTCTATGTCTACTTCATTTTGTTTTTGACAGTAGCGTTTTATGCTTTCGGGATACTGTTTAAGAAACTTAAAACAAAAAAGGGGCTGGCACGTGCCGAGGTACAGTACATCCTTTTAGGATGTTTCCTCGGGCTTACTTTTGTCATTTTCTGCAACTTCCTTTTTCCCATTGTTTTTAAGAGTGCATTTTTGGTTCAGTTCAGTCCTGTAGGTGTACTGATAATGAACAGTTTTATAGGATATGGAATAGCAAAGTACAAAATTCTGGATGTTTCCGTGCTGATGCGAAGGGTTCTGTCTTACTCTTTTGTCATCCTGTTTATATTTCTTCTCTATAACGTTTCCCGGGTTATTTTAGACTGGTTTCTGTCTCCATATCTAACCCCGGAATCGCCGCTGGTAGAGACACTTGCTCTTCTTATTGTAATTTTTGCCTTTGAGCCCAGCCGTCGGAAGATAAACGAGTTTGTAAACTTCAGGATTTTTAAAATGGAATATTCAACTGAAAATCTTCTGGCCGGCATGGAAAAGGTTCTTTATACGGTGGGGGACGTAAAGATTTTTCTTGAAAGGTGTTTGAGGATAGTTCTTGAAAGCGCAGGGATAAGCAGTGGCAGGGTCTACTTTATCATGCAAGGAGAAGAAAAACTGTATTTTTCAATCTCTCAGTCACTGAAGGAAACCGATGATGTTAGAGAAGATGTATATCCTTCAAACCTTCAAAAGTTTTTTGTCAGGAGACAGGTTCCCCTTATAAAAGGGGAGATTGAGAGAATGATTCCCACTGATGAGAATATGGAACTTATCAGGGAAATGGAAGGGATAAAAGCTGAAATGGCAATTCCTCTGCTCAGCGAACAAAAACTGTTCGGTATTCTGTGCTTCGGTGAAAAGGTATCCGGCAGGTTTTATAGTCCGCAGGACGAGGAGATTTTTGAGCGGCTTTCCTACTATCTTTCTCTTAAGGTGCAGAACTTTTTGTTTTATGAACAGATTGAAAGGGCAAAGATTTACCAGGAAACCCTTCTTGAGCATCTCCCTATAGGGGTTATAGGTATAGATGCAAAAGGAGATGTCACAGTGGTCAATAAGGAGGCGGAAAGAATTACGGGACTGGATGGGAAGCAGATTGAACAAAGCCATTTCAGTGAAGTCTTACCCGAAGAATTCATAAAAATTTTTTCCTATTCAATTGAAAATAGGAAGGATATGAGACACCTGCAGTTTGAAATCAATAAAGGTGATAGGGGAATTTCACTGGATGCAAATTCCTCAGTCTTTTCTGACAGAGAAGGCACCCTTGCAGGCGTTCAGATTATTTTTGCCGATGTTACCCATATAAAAGAACTGGAAGAAGGAATAAAACGTGCGGAGAGATTATCTTCTCTGGGTATTATGGCGGCAGGAATAGCGCATGAGGTAAAAAATCCCCTTGTTTCAATACAGACATTCGCAAATCTACTGCCTGAAAGATATAATGACAGAGAATTTCGTGAAAAATTTTCGGTACTTACGATAAAAGAGGTTGAGAGGATAAATACGCTGGTGGAGCAGATACTCGTTTTTGCAAAACCAAAAAGTTCTCTTTTAAAGGAGATTAATCTCGTTGATGTTCTGAAGGCAACGGTTATTATTTTATCGGCACAGTTTCCAGATAAGAAGATAGAGATTAAAGAAGACTACTGTTCTGACAGGATTATTTTTGAAGGTGATGAAGATACGTTGAAACAGGCATTCCTGAACATCTTTATCAACAGCGCCCAGTCCTTAGATACAAAAGGAGTTATAAATGTTAAAATAGATAGGGATAAGGAACTTGCAACTGTACAGATACAGGATAATGGTTGTGGCATAAAGCAGGAGGTTATAAGTAAAATCTTTGAGCCGTTTTTTACGACAAAAGAAAAGGGTACGGGACTGGGATTAGCAATAGTATCAAGAATTATAGATGAGCACGGTGGCACTGTAAAGATAGAAAGCGTTGAGGGAAGAGGTACCACAGTTACGGTGGAGATGCCCTTGCATAAAAGCAGGGATAAATTAAATGAACTACGTACTCTTGATAACTGAAGACAGGTCAATTGCAGTTTCTCTAAAGGCGATACTGAAAGAGGGATTTATCGTGGATGACGTCCTGCCTTTGAACGCTCTCGAGTCAGTTGTGAAGAGAAGACCTTCCCTTATATTCCTTGACTCTCAACTCGGGAGTGTAAGTTCTATTGAAATCCTGTCTAAGATGTTTGAGTATGACCCGTCCCTGACGATAATAAAAATAATTTCTTCGTTTAACAGAACAGCGAGGGAATCAATTGAGTCTGGTGTATTTGACCTGGTTGAAAAACCGTTTGATGCGGCAAGAATAAAACATCTTGTTTTCAGAGCCGTTGAAAGGGAGAAGATTCTGAGAGAAAACAGCATTTTAAGGGAGAATCCGGCTGTTGTGAGGATGAAGGATGTCTTAGACGAAGGAGAGAACAAAGAACGATTTTTTCAGGAGTTATTCCAGACTATAACTGAAAACTTCCCTGATGTAAACAGGACAGGTTTTGAGGTTCTGAAGACACTCAAAAAAAGGTTCTATTTCAACAAGATGCTTCTGTTTCTTAAAGAAAAAGAGGTTTTTATCCCCGTTGCTTCTCTCGGTATAGAGGAAAAGATTTTAAATGAAGTCAAAATGCCCCATGACCATCCGCTAATAATGTGGTTTCTGAGCAGAGACCGTATACTCAACCTTGCAACTGAAAAAGATGTTCCTTTTGACTGCGGCAATTTTATGGATATTTTAAACTGCCGGGTTGCGTTTCCTTTCAGAACACTTAACGGCAGACTTATAGGGGTTTTTATGGCAGGGGATAAACTTACAGGCAGAGAGCTCACCTTTGCCGATATTTCCTTTTTGAGCACAATTATGGATTACCTTACCACAGTTTTTGATAACCTGTCGCTTTATAAAGAGATATCCTTTCGCAAGGATATTCAGGAAGCAATTTTCAGGAATATACCCACCGGGGTTATAGCCGTTGACAACGAAGGTAAAATAGAAGTCTTTAATTCCTATGCAGAAACGATTTTCAGGATGAAGTCCGAAGAGATTATGGGAAAACCTGTGGAAAAGGTCAGTTCCCAGATAGCGGATTTTATCAGGAGAACATTGATATCAGGCGATGTGTTCAGCAGGGTTGAAATAGACTGTACTTTAAGTAAAATTATACTTGGTTTGAGTACCAACCTGATAAAAGATAGAGATGAGAGAATAATAGGTGCTGTTGCGATATTTCAGGACCTGACATTTATCAGGGAGGCTGAAAGAAAAGAAAAAGAGTCTGAGAAGAGCAGATACTGGACTACGCTTGCTTCCCGTCTTTCTCACGAACTTAAAAACCCACTCGTGGCAATAAAAACCTTTGCGCAGATGCTTCCTTTAAAGTATGACGACGTAGAATTCAGAACGAACTTCTCAGAGGTTATGCAGGGAGAGGTGCGGAAGATAATTGAAATAATAGACAGGATAAATAAACTTGCCGATTCAATGGAACTCAGAACTGTCAATGTTGACGTTGTAGAGTTGTTTCGCAGCAAAACAAAAGAGATAGAAAAGAAAAACGGTGTAAGGTTTAACATTGAGGGAAACGATAGCATTCTCGTTTCTGTTGACCCAGAAAAATTCAAAGAGGCTATTGGATACATCTTTGACTTTATACATGAGGATACTGCAGGTACAGGCGATGTTCGCATTTACTTTGAGAATACAGACAGAGAGGTTGAAGTAACCATTACTGAGAAAGGGAGCAGAATTAACCTGACTAATCCTGAAGACTTTTTTGTACCATTCAATCCTGAAACCAGAAGTCCTGTTTCGGTGGGTATGATGCTTGCCAGAAAGATTCTTGAGTCCCACGGAGGTAGTTTCAGATGTGTGCCGAAACCATCTGCCAAGAGTTTGATTATTAAACTTCCAACAAACGGTAAAGATGGATAATACCTGTAAATTGCTTCAGGTAATCTGAACCAGTGAGAGGATTTTGGTTCTCAGAAGGAATAAGGTTATAATATCTGCGGACGTTTCGTCAGGAGTTTTTTGAAGGTTAGATGGTCTCCTGATACAAAATAGATAAAACTAATTTGGTATAAAATGGACAGAAAAAAGATACTGGTGATTGATGATGACGCAGATATCAGAAATCTATGTGCCGACATTCTTGAGAAAGAAAACTATCGGGTGTTTTTTGCTTCAAATGGCAGAGAAGGAGTAAACAATCTGGAAAGGGATAATTTTGACCTTGTTCTTCTTGACATCCAGATGCCTTTTATGAATGGTTTTGATTTTATGTCGGCGATAAAAAAGAAGGATAAAAATTTACCTGTTATTGTGATTACGGGCTTTGGCACCGTTGATAACGCCGTAAGGGCTTTAAAATCAGGAGCTTCGGATTTTATTGTCAAACCCTTTGATGTACAGAATCTTCTTCAGACCGTAAAGGATAATCTGGATAAGAGCAACCCATCCGGAGAGATTTCAAAATTAAGGATGGTAGAAACGATACTGGAACTGAACCGGGTAATAGTTTCTTTGACAGGTCTGGATCTGCTTCTTGAAAAGGTAATTTCTATAGTCAACAATATTTTTCAGCCGGAAGGTGTTGCAATCTATCTTGCTGAGGATGGAAACTTTATCCTGCGCAAGCACATTTCAGATGTTCATTTGGGGAAAAAATTCCCCGTGAGTTACAACTCAAAGGAAGTTTCAGATATATTTACCAGTAAAAGTGCCCGCACCACCAGAGCAGAGGAGGAGACAGTAACAGTACCTCTCTTTGGCAAAGAAAAGAACATTGGTTTCATCACATTAAAATTTCCGGATGGCAAAAGAAAGATAAAAGAAAGTGAAATTAAATTTCTGGAGGTATTTGCTACTCAGGCCAGTGTGGGGATAGAAAATGCAA
>CAYORP010000119.1:0-3346 GCA_964406415.1 uncultured bacterium | reverse complement strand
GCTGTTTCTTGAGGAGGTGCATAACCTGTTCCCCAAGACAAAAATAGAAAGAGAGACATTTAGCACCCTGGAGAATGTTTACCGTGAGTTAAGGGCGTTTGGACAGGGGCTGGTATCTATCACTCAACACCCATCTTTGTTGCCGGTATATCTGCTGGGCAACTGCCATACGCTTATCTTTCTGGGCCTGCAGCATGAGGAGGACATACGCTCAGCCAAAAAATCATTATTCTTAAAACAGGGGGAGGAAGAGTACCTTTCCCGGCTGGCAGTGGGCGAGGCTATCACCAGGATAAAAAACAGGATTGAGCCGTGCCTTGTTAAAATCCCGTATGTGGATATAAAAAAAGGATTGTTTGATGATAACAGGATAAGAGAACGGGCAAAGCGCTATTTGACGTATTTACAGGCTAAAAGGCATGAAATATCCCAAATACCCGATATTTCCGCTGTGGATAAGAAAGAGCAAAAAGAGAAGGCGGAGGCAGAGACGGAGCAGATAAAGTTCCTTGATGATGTCAACACTTACCCCCTGTCCAGCCTCACAGAACGTTATAAAAGGCTGAGAATAAACCCGAGGAAGGGCAATACCCTTAAACACTCACTTGTTTCCCGTAATCTTATGGATTTAAACAAGATTGTTACCCGGAAAGGCTGGGTGGCTTTGCTGTGCCTGACTGAAAAGGGCAAGGCGGTATTGCGTGATGCCGGCTATACCCCAAGGCAGGATACCGAAGGTGTTGAGCACAGGTTCTGGAAGTATAAGATAGCCGGATATTATAAGGACAAGGGCTATGAGGTACAGTTTGAAGCAGAAAGCAACGGCAAAACAGATATTGTGATCGAGAACAACAGCGGAAAAATAGCGCTGGAGATAGAAACAGGCAGTTCCACTATCCTGGGCAATATGCTGCGGAATATCAAAAAAGGGTTCTCTGAGGTAGTGGTGGTAGCCACAAATGAGCCTGCTGAAGAAAAGATTAAAAGGATAGTCAGCCAGAATAATCTGGCAGACAAGGTTACTGTAACCAGTGTCCTGTCATTTGATATTTAAGTATTTTTAGGCTTTCTCTGATTCGGTACAAGGTATTTAAACCTGTCAGCTCTTGTAAGAATATAAATTTAACCAAAAGATTGTAGTTCCATCCCAACAAAGGAGCTGCCTATGAATATCTTTATTGGTAGTGGCAAGGTACTGGATACCAAATTTGCCAATAACGGGAAGATACTTAAATTCGTGCTTTCCGTCGCAGGAAAAAACAAACAGGATATGATTCCCTGTCTTGTGTTTAACCCGCCGCCTGAAGTTAAACAGCTGTTAAGCAAAGAAGGACAGTATGTAGAGCTTCATGGCAAGGTGCAGAATTTCAGTTTTGAATTAGCGGGAGAGAAGGTGAGCAGGACTGAGGTAGTCGTAAGCCCGCATAGTATAAGTATTATGTTAAGTAAATAAATCATTGATGTTGAGAGGGAGCGGGTCTCTTTTCTTTTATGGGGAAAAGTTTTAGAGACGCAGACTGCTCCCTCTTTTTCATTTCAAGCAAAGAGGTAAATATATGCCAATATTGGTGCGAGAAATAGTTTTAAAATATAAATTGCGTAAGGCTAAAGCAGCTGAGAAACAAAGCGGCTACCTTAGCAGGATAACAAATGCAAAGCAGGTGGTAAACGCTGTCAGCTATATGGCGGATACCGGTATAGAAAGATTTGTCTGTCTTTATCTTAATTCAAAAAGCAGGTTGTTGGCCAGGCAGACCGTAGAAGAAGGTACTGTCAATTATTCTCATCCGATTATGCGCGAGGTTTTCAGGTATGCGCTTGCAGTGGATGCATCATCTCTTGTCTTTGTGCACAACCATCCATCGGGCGACCCGCATCCCAGTAAATACGATAAAAAATTCACCAAAATGCTTGCAGCAGCAGGAAATATTCTGGGTATTCCGGTTATGGACCATATTATTATTGCCCGTGACTTGGAAATCGGGGATATACGGTATTTCAGCTTTTCTGAGAAGGCTAAATAGCAGTACGTGAGAGTGCAACGCTAAGTTAAACAGGGAGCAGGGCTTCTTTTCTTTCTGGGGGGAAAGGTTTTTTTGAGGCTCTGCTCCTTTTTATTTTTCGAGAACACGAGAGGAGGTGCAGATGGCTAAATTTGTGCGGGAGATAATACTTAAGTACAAAATGCGCAGGGTTACGGAAGCAGAGATGGACAACGGCTATCTTAACAAGATATCAAAGCCTGAGGAAGCAGCCAATGCTGTCAATGACCTGGCTGACGAGGGGATAGAAAAGTTTGTATGCCTGTTTCTCAACTCCAAAAACAGGATTCTGGTCAAACAGGTGCTGAATACCGGAACAGTTAACCAGGCCAACCCTATTTTAAGGGAGATTTTCAGGTACGGGATTGCCTGTGATGCCGCAAGCATTATTGTTGCGCATAACCACCCTTCAGGCGACCCTGAACCGAGCAAAGAGGACAAGGAGTTTACCAAGACGCTTGTCAAAGCAGGGGAGGTATTAAACATAAAGGTTCTGGACCACATTGTTGTGAGCAGGGACTTAGAAACAGGCGAGTTAAAGCATTTCAGTTTCTCCGAGAGGAGTTTACTTTTATGCCCTTAAACGGGCAAAGGAGGATGACTTTATGGAAAAGATTATTATAGCAAAAGAGGTGAAGGCATTGCTGCCGGTTATAAACAAGGAGGATATGCGTCCGCATTTCAGGGGGTTTCTGATTAAGGGCGGCTCTATATTGGCTACGGACAGCAAGATTCTGGCAAGGATGCCGCTTAACACAGAACTGCCCAAGGAAGAGATACCGACAAACATCCAGACCGGAGCGGATGCAGACATGGTATGGGTAAGCCTTGATACTTTGAAGCGGGCGTTGAGCAATATCCCGAAAAAAAGCGCGCTGCCGGCAATACAGGAAAATGTGTATGTGAACAAGGAAAACGGCGCCATGAAGCTTCAGGTGCTTGACGGAAACATGAATGCCGTATCTTTCGAAGAGCGCGGGAATAACGATGAGCTTGCGAATGATTTCCCGGATACGGATAAGATTCTCAAGCCAGAAGAAAAGGATGTTGTAAGGCAGACCGTAAAGATTTCAGGGGAAACAATCATAAAACTTGCAGAGATGGTTAAGTCCCTGGGAAAAGATGTACGGTTATCCCTTGAGATAGCGGATTACAAGCATCCGGTGTTTTTCAAGATAGTGGATAGGAACACGTCCAAGGCAGACGGCGCGTTTATGCTGCTGAAGAATGAAGAGTAAAGAAATTCCGCCAAAGGAAGGGGGAGGGATGAAGGTTGTCTCTCCCTTTTCTTTTATACCCAATAC
>CAYORP010000118.1:0-4440 GCA_964406415.1 uncultured bacterium | reverse complement strand
ATGTGTCCTTCTGTGGAAAGTGATATTCGGGTATGCGTATTGAGTTTGAAGATAATCTCTTTTCCCGGTGTCTCAGTCTTGAAGGTAGCCCTGTAACGGTTGTTCCCTATCCTGAGTATGAACTCAGGTACATCTTTCAGTTCCATACCTACATTTTATAACATTTTATGTACATCTTCTACAATTTTAATAAGGGTGTGGGGTGAGAACGCAGGCTGAAGACTGCGGCTACGGGAAAAAGTCAGACAAGACCTATGGCTTTACGCAGGACAAGAATAACATCGGAGATGTCTATCACTCCATCTCCATTCATATCAGCGGTCAAGAGGTTATCGGGGTTCAGGTCTATAGCCATACGCAGGCAGAGGATGACATCAGATATGTTTACCTCTCCATCAGTATTTATATCACCTAAAAGATATACCAGATGGTCTTCCACCAGATTCACATTTATTTGACTCATATCAGTCCATACGGGCGCTGCGGGTCCCATTGTCTCAGCAACATACTCTTTCCCTTCACTTATATCCCATATCTTAAAGGTGATGGTATCTCCAGTTTTGGCTCCTTCATCCACATCAGGTGTTGTATTATCATCCCCGTAGACAGACAGGTAACCATAGAGACCTGCGGTGTGAACAGTAAAAGTTCCACAGCACACACCATCAGGGTCAAAGGCACCAACCTCATCCCCTACACCTATATCCACACCGCTGATTTGAACCGTTCCATAGAATCCACAGGATGTGTCAGTAAATTTAACAGGAGTGAAGTGTCCCTGTGCATTCGCAAAGGTTATTACAGACAAAGACAGAAGCACCAAAAAGAGAATAAATGTTGATTTTCTCATTTAAAAATCTCCTTCAAAGACCGTGTTAAAAATCCTCCTGTATCCCCCTTTACAAAAGGGGGGTGAAGGGGGATTTGGAGGGTTAGGGAGGATTTCCATTTTTACCAGTGTAAAGATTCCTGTGTATCCATTTTGAGCCAGTAGCCGTAGCCCGGCGCAAAATAGTGTAGTGTATTGAAAGCTGGTGTATCCGGTGCATAGGTGTGAAAACCACCCTCATCAAAACCCCTCATCAGTACGATACTATTCTTGTCAAAACTCAGTGCATCTCCTATGTCATCAACAGAAGAAAATTCAGTCAGGTCTTCCGGAAACTGAACCACCGGAGGATTAACACTATCGTAGTAACAGGCATCTCCCCAGTAACCTATAAGGTTCCACCCTGCGGAGAGATTCATTGTACCTTCAGGGTTCACCCTTTTACCCTGTATTACCAGCACGGCATCTTCTGTCATCTTTATCCAGTAGCCATAGCCCGGTGAAAGATAGTGGAGTGTATTATAGGTAGTTTCGCCCGGAACGTATGTATGGGAACCTGTCTCTGCATCAAACCCCTTTATCACCTCGTACTTCCCCGCAATGGAGGCAAGTGCATCCCCTATGTCATTTAGGTGGACATATTCAAGGTCCGGCAGGACCGCAACAGCAGGAGGATTCTCAGTATCATAGAAAAACTTGTTTACTGAAAAACTAAACAGGTTCCATCCCTGCCTCAAAGGAATCTTCTGGCAGGTGGCAAGGTCAACATTTTTATATCCTCCATTCTCCCAATTAGTTGTGTCAGGACCCAGAGAGGTTACAGAATAGACCTTTCCACTGCTCGAATCCCAGACCATAAATGTAATTGTATCTCCCGGTTCTGCCCCCTCGTCTCCCGGAGTTGCACTGTCATCACCATAGACAAAAAGGTCTCCATAGACCCCTGTGTTTGTTACTATATATGTACCGCAACAGACGCCGTCAGGGTCAAATGCACCTATCTCATCACCCACGCCTGCATCTACCTCATCTATCTTAAGCGTGCCGTAGAACCTGCAGGATGTAGATGTCTGAGAAGGAGTCACAAAGTGCCTGAAGTGTCCTGTTATCTCCTTTGGCCCATCCATAATGATATCAACAGGGTTTGTTGCGCAGGACAGGTCGCCGCTCCATCCTGTAAATGTATAGCCGGCATTTACTGTTGCCTGCATATGAACTGAACTGTTGCTGTTCTGCCAGTTACTTGTCGGCGTTACACTTCCCCCTTCAGGTGGGTCGGCAAATGTGGCAAGGTAATACTGTGTGGTCCATTCAATATTGATATTCTCAGGCCCGTCCATCAGGACAGAACCGGATTTTATAGATGCAACATACTGAACGCCTTGTGCACCTGCAACAGGAGAGTTAACAGACCAGTTGGCGGTAGAACCTTCATCATACCACCCCTCACCTGTGGGCGTCCCATATGCAGAGGTAATATCAATATAGTGTTGTACCTTCCAGTTCCAGGTAATTGTAGAGTCTTGCGTAATGGTGAAAGAGACGCTTGTACCTGTTCCAGAGACAGGGACATCACCAGTTCCAGTCCAGCCTGTACAGATATATCTTGTCCCTGAATGTCCTGCAACAGGAGAAGTGACAGAACACGCCACATTTGCTCCTGGCAGGTAACTATGTGTTCCAACCTCAGGAATAGGAGAACCATACTGTGAAACTACAGTCAAGGTTACAAATTCTATAAAGTTGCCAGTAATACTCTTGGGGCCATTGATAGTAACCGACACAGGGTTTGTTGTTCCTGACAGGTCGCCGCTCCATCCCGTAAATGCAAGACCTGCACTTGCCGATGCCTCTAACTGAACAGGACTACCTGTATCATACCATCCACTTGCAGGGGTAACACTGCCGCCAGAAACAGGGTTGGCAGTTGTGGTCAGATAGTACTGTGTCTTCCAGTTCCATGTAATGGTGGAGTTCTCTGTTATGTCAAAGGTTACGCTTGTTCCTGTTCCAGAGGCAGGGACATCACCAGTTCCAGTCCAGCCTGTACATATATATCTTGTCCCTGAAGGTCCTGCAAGAGGTGAGACAACAGAGGCGGTCACAGAGGTTACAGTGGCATAGATATGGGTACCTACACCTGGGTTAGGGGAACCATAGCCGCTTGAGACTGAGAGAATTGCTCCTGTTACAAGATTAACCACCTTAAGTTCCATATCCTCCCAGGTTGTATCAGCAGAGTCAAGAACAACCCCGATATACTCTCTCTGTTCACTGTCATCCCATATCCTGAATGTGATAGTGTCCCCTGAGACTGCTCCTTCATCTATTATAGAAGAAGGTGTGGTATCATCTCCGTATACAGCCATGAAGCCGTATATACCCTGATGTTCTGTAATCTTAAATGCACCACAGCATACACCATCAGGGTCAAATGCACCTATCTCATCACCTAATTCTGCATCTATACCATTTATCTGAACAGTTCCATAAAACTCACAGACATTTGGAGTCAGTCCTACAGGACTGAAGTACCTGCCTACAAGGGTAAAATTACCTG
Organism: uncultured bacterium; assembly: GCA_964406415.1. GTDB lineage: Bacteria > Ratteibacteria > UBA8468 > B48-G9 > JAFGKM01 > JAFGKM01. The sequence continues at coordinate 1,051 of CAYORP010000118.1, read as the reverse complement.
TTACCTCTTTAGGACTGTCCATCTGAAGAAGCACCGGGGAGGTACTCCCCGACAGGTCACCACTCCACCCTGTAAACTCAAAATTGGTGTTAACTGCTGCCTGCAATTGAACAGAACTGTTTGCATCGTACCATCCGCTTGTAGGGGTAACACTGCCGCCGGAAGGAGGATTAACATTTGTTGTCAGATAGTATTCTGTCTCCCAGTTCCAGGTAATGGTAGAATCTCCTGTAATATTAAAGGAGACTGTTGTCCCTGTACCAGAGGCAGGAACGCTTCCAGTCCCTGTCCATCCTGTACAAACATACCTTATCCCATTTGGCTCATATACTGGAGAAGATACAGATGCGGCAACCGGTGTATCGGGCTGATATACGTGAGAACCTACGTCAGGGGTAGGAGTTCCATAACCACTTGCTACAGTCAGAAAGACAGAAACAGATGCCTCATTTTTCAGATTGACAGTCTTGCTGCCATTAGATGTCCACGATGTATCTGCAGAGCCAACCACAACAGCACTATACTCAATCCCTGCACTGGCATCCCAAATCTTAAAGGTGATTATGTTTCCCGGCTGTGCTCCCTCATCTATTGAAGAGGTTGTGCTGTCATCCCTATAGACAGGCAGGTAACCGTAGACACCTGTGGTATGAACAGTAACGGCTCCACAGCACACTCCATCAGGGTCAAAGGCACCCACCTCATCACCAACCTCAGCATCTAAGTTATTGATATCAAGAGTACCAGAAAAATTACACCATTCTGGAGTAGTTGCGACGGGTGTGAAGTGTCCTGCGAATGATGTGCCAAGTCCTGCAAAAATAACTGCTATAAGAAAAACCAGAACCTTGGACAGTTTAGTAGACATTTTTTCTCCTAAATCCTCCCTGACCCTCCTTTGTTCAAAGGAGGGGAATAAAGGTTCTCCCCCTTTACAAAAGGGGGATGAAGGGGGATTTAATCATTTCAATCACTCCAGACACCGGGAGACCAGTACATCTCATCTGCCGGCGTGCCGCCATCATACTGATAGCCTCCAGTTCCGGTTACC
>CAYORP010000117.1:0-3706 GCA_964406415.1 uncultured bacterium | reverse complement strand
AAGGCAAATGGGGATATAGCTCAATGGGAGAGCGTCCGCCTTGCACGCGGAAGGTTGCGGGTTCAACTCCCGCTATCTCCACTCAAAGGTTGTTATTGTGAGGGGAGAAGGTCCGCGATGACAGGAATATTGGTTCGGAGAAACAATGAAAAAAAAGACTGAGTCACTGATAAAGGTGATGGATGATAAGGAAATAGAGAAAGGGTTTCTTGCCGACCTTGAAATTGTCACGCAGGATTTATTCGGTATTTTTGAAGAACTGTTGGAGATGCAGAAGTTTCCCAACCGGGAATTGATTTTTGCCATTATGAAAGAGGTGGATGAGATAGAAACCTTTCTGGATGACTATGGAGCCACCCACAACAAAAAGTTTTTCTATTTCAGAGAACTTATAGCGTCGGTAAGATGGATAAACATCGCTATCTTTCAGGGCCTTCACATCCTTGTTAGACTTGAGAGTTACCATATGGAAATTTCCCCTGAAGAAAAGAAGGTGTTTATAGAGCGTCTAAGGAAAGCAGTTAGTTTTTATCTTCAGGAACTGAAAACCCTTGCGGGGGAATTAAAGGGAGAGGCTTCAAAGTATAATTTTGGAGAAACAAAAGCAAGGTCTGAGGAACAGAAAGGGTTGCTGAAAATACAGAAGAAAATTTTACCTTCGGATTTAAATGAAAATATCGTCAAAGAAAAAAAAGAAAGAGTATTTGAAATCTTGATTAAATTTCTTGAGAGTTCTGAGGCCTTTAATGTTTTTGTCTGTGACATTGCTTCAGAAACTGAGGTTGTGGATGTTGTAACTGAAGAAGCGCTGGAAAAACACAGGTCTGTTTTCAACCAGATAGAGTCACTTTATGATACCTATCTGAAGAACAGCAGGATTGAAAAAAAATTCTATTCTCTCAGGAGTATACGCAGTTACATAGCCATTACACTGCATCTGCTGGAGATAGGCAAGGCCCTCGTGCACTTTTATGAAAGACACAGCGATAAGGTCAGCAGATATTCCACTGCAGTGCAGATTTCTCACCTTGTAAACAAAAAGAAAATAAACGAGACTCTGAAAGAATTGGTACTTACATACTCAGTTTTCTTCCTCCAGGATGGAATAGAACTCTCCACAAAGATTTTTAAAGATATGGGCAGAGATGCAGATGAGTTCATCTACTCCACAAAGATGATGACAATTCCGTCTCACAGGATTGAGGATTTTCATATCAGACCGATAATGCCTGTAACCAATATTGCAAACAGGTATAAACTGGATACATATCTTTACTACAACAGAAACAGGTATAACCTCAAAAGTCCCATAGAGATGACCATAGCCATTCCTGATATACGTGAGGTCCTTGCAAAAGAGAACGTTGAAGTGAAACTACAGGGACCGAGAAAGTCCGTTGATGAGGTGTGTAAATTTTTTAGAGAAAAATGCGGAGCCTATGAAAGGTCTATAGTTTGTAATCTCACACCCTCTGAGGTTCGCCTCTGAAAAAAACTGAGGGAGATGAAAATCTTAGTGTAAATTTTTATCAAGCAGTTTGTTACAGGAGAAAACCTGTACCCTGTCCGCCGTACCTTTTTTTATCCTGACGCTGTGAGAAATACCCGGCAGCAGGGGAAAGAAGTTATCCTCGGTTTCTACATTTTTTAAAACACAGGCAATGACAAACCTGTCGCTTTTCAAGATAATCTCCCTGTTGTTTTTTTTATCAGCCTGTATTTCCGTTTCAGGTAAGAATGTATTTCTCCAGTTTACGGATAGAGGTGTATAGGTCTGCAATTCTTTCCCTTTTATGGTTCCCCGGGCATATATTATAAGTCCATCTCTTTTCAGGATATCATTTTGTATCCTGTATTTACCCACCCTGAGTACGGAATTTCCGGAAACAGACCCCTGTTTTTTGTGGAACAAAATTTTGTTCCCCGAAAAGTCTGATATACCAAAATTTAGATTAAAATTTAGAGTTTCCAGACTGTCATTCCATAAAGATATACCGAAAAGGTTTCCGCCCTGAAGATACAGGGGTTCTATAAAAATTCCTGTTTCAGCGAAGGCTCTTTTGGCATACCAGTAAAGTGGCGTTTTTCTGAGGTAGTAGTCCGTAGCTGTCCATGAAGAGCAGGTTGGCCAGGAGTCATTATACATCCAGAAAAGTGCGCCTGATGTTAAAAACTTCCTTGAATGATAATAAGACAGGGCAAAATTTATAGACTCCCCCTGCCATATCTGGGAAAGAAGGGCTAATTCCTTTGGTTTCAGTTTTTTTACTTTTTTGCCGTAGTTTTGCACCAGTTTTTCGTTGTAATATTTTAGGCGGTGCCACATAGTATTCAGATGTGCTGTGAAGATTTTTGATGCGAAATCAATCTTTTTCTCTCCTGTGGCTTTTTTTATGGTGGATGGCAGTGATAAGGCAAGCCTGCCGAACTCGCTGACAAATTTTGCTCTGTCCTGAAGGAAAAAGTAACGTTCTCCCTTTTCTTTATATTCGTTTTGATTAATTGCAGGTATATACCAGGAATGACGGTCCCCTTCTCTCATACTCTTGGGGTCCCTGCCGGATGGGGAATAGTCGCTGGATGGCCAGTAGGGAATATCAGGAGATATCTTTTTCACTATGCGTGGAAGCAACTGATGGAAAATTTTCTTTCCGTAAAAACCCTTTCTGGGATTGCTTCTTCTCTCGGCAAAATATATGGTGTGATTTTCATTGTTCCCGCACCAGAGAACTATTGAAGGGTGGTTTCTCAATTCCTTTACGACTGTCTCCGATTCCTTTCTCACTTTATCAATGAAGTCCTGCCGGTCATCAGGGTAATAGGCACAGGCGAACATAAAGTCCTGCCACACCATTATCCCGAGGGAGTCGCACAACTGATAAAAGTAAGGGTCCTCATAGATGCCGCCTCCCCACACCCTTAACATATTCACTCCCATCTCTTTTGCGGAAAAGAGCAGTTTCCTGTACTTCTCCCTGCTTACACGCGCCGGGATGGTATCTGCAGGAATCCAGTTGGCACCTTTTGCAAATACTCTCTTTCCGTTTATTCTGAATGTGAAACTTTTTCCCTCCTGCTTTGAAATTTTCTTCTGCTCTATCTCCACCTTCCTGAAACCGAAATTTACCTCCCCTGCATCTTCAACTGTACCGTTAGATGATAAAACCGCTCTGAGGGAATACAGGTTCGGGGTACCTGTATTCCAGGGAAACCAGAGTTCTGGATTCTTGATTTTTATATCAAGTCTTATTTTATTTTTTCCCGGCGGAAGGATATACTTTTTCTCTGCCAGAACCTTTTCATCTAAAAAAAGAGACAGGTTTGTATCAAGCGGGCGGGGATTAAAATTTTCGGCATCCAGGATAATACTTGCCTTTCCTGAAATTTCCGGGTAGACCTGTATATCCCGGATTGCCAGGTTGCGGTATAAATACAGGTATACCGGTCTCCATATTCCGCAGTTTATAAGCCTGCCTGTCCAGTCCCATCCAAAGTAGAACTGGGGTTTTCTCAAAAGTATCCTTTGCATATCTCTCTTCCTGAAAGAATCCGGATAATACTTTTCCGTATCTTTTCTGCTTGCGGATTTCAGTCCGTCGTTCAGATGTACCGTTAGAAGATTTTCAGATGCGAGGTAATCTGTAACGTCAAAGGTGTGCTTGATGAAAGAATTTTTGGTTGAGCCAACTGAATTTCCGTTGAGAAA
>CAYORP010000116.1:0-2500 GCA_964406415.1 uncultured bacterium | reverse complement strand
AAATTGCCCCACTCGTCTGTTTCGCCCTTGCGGTCAAAAACAATTACCGGCTTGCCCTGCTCAACAGATTTTTCTATAACCTTAAATGCTTCTCTGGAGATACTGTAAGGAAACGGCAGTATTATAAGGTCGTATGCAGAAAGTTTTTTTTCAAAATCTTCAGGGTAGTCCATCTGGTACATATCAAAAGGATAGGCACCGGTAAAAAGAAATTCTTCCAGCCACTTATGATAAATAAAACCCCTTGTCTGGTCCATAGGAACACCTTCTTCATTATACCTCTGCCTTACCTGCCACCAGTCCTCTGATGCACGAGACCTCAAAACCGCTATGCTTATTGGTATTCGGGCATCCTTAGCCCCCCATGCGGCAAGCGTGTCCAGTATTGAAAAGGCCTGTTTTACGTATTCATTGTATCCACCGGCAAACATAAAATTGTAACGCCAGTACATAGTGCGTTTACCTCCGTGCATAATGTGACTTATCGGGGGCCCGTACATATAAACGGGTGGAAAATGCAGGTAAAAACCCGGCTGCTTTTCGGGATTCTGTGCCCATGGACAGTTATGGGTGCAGAAAACAGACCTTTTTCTGTGGGCGGCAATTGCCTCCTTGGTCTGTGCTGCTGTCTTCCAGTGTACGATATCTTCAAAACTTAAATATCCCGAGGTATTGTAGTGGTCAATATCCACGGTATGTCCAACAACATCGCGGGCAACCCCCCAGTCCTGCCGGGCATTCCAGGCTGTATCCAGCGCTGTAATCGCCGTTGCGGTGAGAACCTCGGGGTTGGCTTTTTTTGCCGCAGCAGATGCCTCAGCAAGGTAGGAGGCAAACTCCTCGTAAGCAAAGACGAGCCACTTACGGAAACTTTCTGTGTCTGCTGGCTCTTCAGGGAAAGGCAGATTATAGCGCTCTTCAAAAACCTTCTTTGTAAACTCATCCGCGCTGGCCGGGTATCTTATTGCCGTTGCGTACTGTTCATCATAACCTATGTGGACCCCGTCAACTCCGGCCTGTACCTGCTCAAGCACTATCCCTTTCATATATTCTCTGGTGTATCTGTTGATATAGGGGGCAGGTTTGTCCCTCGTCTCTGTTTCAGGGAACTCCTCCAGTTTCTTCGGGTAGTTGGTTCTGAGTCTGGTCTGTATGTGTATCCCCTCTTTTTGAAAGGCCTTTACTATCTCCTCAAGTGCATTCCATTCAAGGCTGTGTTTGTAATACCTGCTGGGCCAGAGTACATCCGCCTCATAGGTTCCCGGGCCCCTGCTAAACTCTATGGTTTTCGGCGGCCAGAGATACACGATGTTACCTCCGTGTTCTTTTATCCCCGCAACATGGTTCTGGAATAACTTATATTCATTCAATGCCGGCCGTTTTTCCTTCTCCATCTTCACCCACTGCCCTGCACCGAACATCCACGGCTCTATGTGAAACCCCTTCTCAAACTGCTTTTCTGCAGGAACCTCTGGAATTTCCACCACAGAACCAGTTTCTATCAGTGGCGCTTTTTCGGATTTCTGCTCTTCTGCTGAAACTGTGTCTGACGGGATTGCCCGACTGTCTGCCAATTCAGTTCCCACTTTCCATACGGTGGTTCCTGCAAACATGCCTGAAGAGAAGAATAATAAGCCAACCAGTGCCGGTAAACTCTTTCGGAGATGAAAACACAAAGATTTACTGTCAGGGCTGCCTGTCTTTATTGCATTTTTCCCCATAGTGGAATATGTATTAACATACTTTTTACATACCTGTCAAGTGTCACACCCTTTGATTTACTTAAATCTCCTGAAAGGCGCACAGCAGATTTTGAAAGGTATTTAAAAAAAAGATTGACAAAATGAAAAGTGGGTGATAGTATACTTTTGTAATGGTAAACTTTAAGGGGGTAAAAATGATGAAGAAAAAATACGGCAGGTCTTTGATTTTACTGGCAGTATGCTTATTTATCTCTTCTTCAGTTTTCGGTGGTACGAATACCTGGCAGGGCAAAAGTACCGAGTGGACTGCTGTAGAAAACTGGTCAACTGGCAAGGTTCCTGAGAGGGGTGATGGTAACGATGCAGTGATACCCGGAGGAAAAGGTAGTTATCCTTCTCTTGCATTAGATGTATTGGTAGACGGTGCACTCAGGATAGAGGAAGGTGCAAAGATAGCATTAAACGGTCACAGTATTAACCTTGTCAACCTGAGTGTGAACAACCAGAAAGGGATAACCAACAGGGGGTTGATAGACGCAGAGAAAGAGGGCTCGGTACTGACGGTGGGAAGAGGCGGTTTTGTCAATTCAGGAAGGGTGACGGGTATGCCGTCTCTTGTTTTCGGCACCTATTCCTTTGATGCCACTCTCGTAGCAGGTGGTGCAGTATTTTCATCCATTACTCTTTCCCCTGGTTCTTACGGTTACAGGGTGACACTAAAGGATAATGCAGTGGTGAAGGGGGATGTAAGATTACTCGGACACGGACTCGTTATTGGCAAGGGTGCGGTTCTGAAT
>CAYORP010000115.1:0-18618 GCA_964406415.1 uncultured bacterium | reverse complement strand
TAAAAAAATAGTTGACGGGATATCAGCCTCAGGTGATGAGAAAAAAAAGAAAGAGGCAGTGTCTGCCTGGCTTGAGATTGAAACCCTTGTAAATTCACTGCCTGTGGAATGGGGAGCAACAGGTATAATTAACTGGCTTTTTACAGGAAACTTTCAGTCTGATATGATGGATGCATGGCGCTGGAAGGTTGCAGAAAAAATAATGCTACTTAAAAATTGAACAGTTTTCCATTCTTTATAAGATAAACCTTATCTTATGAAGATTTTCTGTTATTAAGGTATTGAAGAAATGGCAAAAAAAGATAAAACAGAAGGGACTTTATACTTTACTGACATGGGACAGTGTCATCCAGCTATGTGTCTTTCAGGCAACAGAGAGAAACGGCGGTGGAAGAAGATGGATTATGCAACAGATACACTCAAGGGAACCCTTCTTTCTGCATACAGCCAGTCGCGACCTCCATCGGTACGTTTATCTCTCAGAGCAAAGGGAGTATATAAAATTTACATTGGTTTATATCCGGAAGGTAATTTATCCGGCATCCGGGTGAAACTAAACACTGACCCCTGCTGTACAAAACTTATGTCCAATCCGGGCAGAGGTGAATACCTTTACGAGGCTTTCTGGAAGACAGTCCTTTTAAATAACCATAAGATTGAAATCTTCCCCCTTAAACTGGATGTTGGCGACCCTGTTTCCACCATAGCCTACGTTAAACTGGTCCCTGCTGTTATGGAGGAGTCTAAGGTGGCAGACCTTTGGCTGGGAGCTTTTAATGACGGCGGCAGTTTTATGTACTGGAACCAACCAACAACAAAACGTGAGATATGGGAATATATTGAACCATTGCGTGATACAGGATTTAAAAAACTCTACTGGGGAATAGCAGCCGGTGATATGTGTAACTATTATACCAGTGTCGGTAACCATCACTGGATTGATAAACAGGAGGTATGGAGAACCAAAGGAGACAGGAACCGTGTTGAATGCTTTCGTAATTTTTCACGGAAGAATATGGATGTTGTGAAGATTGCCTGCGAGTATGCAAAAAAGATAGGACTGGAGTTTCATGTCTACCACAGGCTCGGTATGGTTACAGGAGCTCCACCTGTAGAGGTAGGGAACTCTGCCTACTACTATGCGCATCCCGAGTATTTGTGTGTTGACCGCGACGGAAGAAAAATTTCACGTCTCAGTTATGCATTTCCTGAGGTTCGGGAACATGTAGTATCTCTCTACAAAGAATTCATGGGGTACGACATTGACGGAATAAATTTTGTCTTTATCCGGGGTGTTCCTCTTCTCCTTTATGAGGGACCGATAATTCAGGGATTCAAGAAGAGGTATGGGATAGACCCACGAAAGGTTCCTGAGAATGACAGAAGACTTTTCATATTCAGGTCTGGAATTATAACGGATTTTATAAGGCGGGTACGTAACGAACTGAACTCTTATAATCTTGCGAGGGGAAGAGGTCCCATTGAGTTTTCAGCCACGGTTCTCATAGACAGGGCAAACAACCACTTCTATAACCTGGACATTGAAAGATGGGTAAAAGAAGGACTGATAGACGTTTTAATCCCTTATCCCCAGATAAGAGATATACCGGCGAAAAAAGGTTTTGACATACAGTACTTCTCAAGTATAACCAGAGGAACATCGTGCCAGTTGGCGCCGGAACTTCTTGATGTACGTTCATGGAGTACGCCTGAAAAACACTATTATGAAAAGGCATCTGAGTTTTACAGGGTTGGAGTGGATGGTATATGTTTCTGGGACCTGGAGGGGCGTTTTGTCAAGCCTCTTGACTGGGCGATTATCAGGTCACTTGCATGGCCCAAAACACTCAAGAAAAATATTAAAAGGGCATTGAGCGAAAACAAAAAAATACCTCTGAGAACCGTATCTGGTTTTACCGTAGACCGTTATCCTGTCTGGTGGGCATTTTAAAGATGATTGAAAATCCCCCTTAATCCCCCTTTCCAAAGGGGGAAAAGAACGAGAGAAATGCACTTTTTCAAAGGGAGAAACAATTAATTCCCCCCTTTAATAAAGGGGGGTTAGAGGGGATTTGTAGGGTCAGGGAGGAATTGTGGATAGAAAGATTAAAGGACCGGAACAGACTGTACTTATAGGACTTGATGGCGCCAATCTTGAGGCCATAAAACCGCTTATTTCCGAGGGACGTCTGCCAAATTTTAAAAGACTGATACAGGAAGGTACACTGTGTGTGAATGCACTTGCACCCTATCCGACACTGACGGGTTCAAACTGGGCAAGCATAGCAACAGGAGCCTGGCCCGGCACGCATGGTGTTACCGATATGTCTTACCATGTGACAGGTGAGCCTCTAAACTGGTGGCATAACGGTTTTACCTCAGATGCTGTGGAGGCCGAAACCATCTGGGAGGCAGTCAGCCGTGTGAACAAAAGGGCGGTTGTATTGAAGTATACCGGTTCATGGCCGCCGAGAAATAAAGGTATTGTAATGATAGATGGCGGAGGCGGCCGTCCATTCTGGGGAGGTTCATACCTTGAGTTGAGCCACAGCCAGATTTTCAGCACCAGGGAATTTCCAAACGGCAATGTGATTAAACTGGACAGAGCGAAAGGATGGAAAAAACTGCCGGAGTCAAGTTTAGTTCCGATGGAAGCGGTTGTTGATTTTGTTCCGGAGAGTGGAAGGGTACCTGATTTTCTCCGGTTCAAGGATGAAAACCTGCGTAAGGGTAAGCGGGTAAGATTTTTCATTCTTGTGACTGCTTCATCCGGACGTGGCTACGATACAGTATATCTATATGCAGGAAAATATATTTCAGATGCACTTGCAGTTGTAAAAAATGGCGAATGGAGCCCCTCATTTCACTGCAAATTTGAAATAGATGGCAGAATTGTCCGGGGAGGTATGCGGTTCAAGGTTCTGGAACTGTCTGCTAAAGGAGATGCCCTCACCATATATTTCTCTCAGGTTTACCCTTCGGACAGTTTCTCTCAGCCCACGGAGGTCGGGGCAGGTCTTGTAAAGAAATTTGGGGCATATATCAACCATCCCGGCTATGCTGAACAGTCAATGGGATGGTTTCAAGACAGCCCGGAGACATTTCTGGAACTTATGGAATATCAGAACAGATGGCTTGGTCAGGCCGGCAGGGCTCTTCTTGAAAGTTCCAGTTATGACCTTATGGCAATGCAGTGCCACTGTATAGACTTTGCAAACCATCTTTTTGTTCCCCGACACGGGTGGGACAGCAAGATGCGTAGAGAGAACCTTCGCCATCTTGCACGCTGTTATGAGAGTGTAGACAGTATGATTGGCGATATACTCAAAGGGGCATCTAAAAATGCCTTTGTCTGTGTACTTTCTGACCATGGGGCGACAGAAAGTCCGCATACAGAGGTTTTTGTCAATCCGATATTGGAGGAGGCAGGACTCTTTGTACGTGACAGGAGTTTTAAAGGCAGTATGCCCCGTCCTGACTACAGCAAGAGCCATGCAGTCAGCGAACGGGCATGCAATATCTATATAAATCTTAAGGGGCGTGAGCCCACAGGTATTGTTGACCCTTTTAAATATGAGTCTCTGCGCGACAAAATAATAGACATTCTGCTGAGGTGGCGCCACCCGGAGACAGGCCTGAACCCTTTTTCAATGGTTGTACGTAAAGAAGATGCCCGTATCCTGGGTTTATACGATAACATTGGAAGAGATATTGGAGATATAGTTTATGCCTTAAGACCTGAGTATGACCATGAACATGGAAGACAACTTCCTACCGCGACCTGCGGAGTACAGTCTATAAAACCACTCCTTATCTTTAAAGGGCCCAATGTGAAGGAAGGGTTTGTGCTCCAGCGTAATGCATGGCTGATTGATGTAGTACCGACTATTGCTTCTGCTATGGACTGGCCGGTACCTACTGAAAGCGAGGGCGCAGTGCTGCACCAGATATTCAAAGGACAAACATCCTCGTTTCCACGTCCTGAATTCATCAGACAGCAGAATAAGAATAAAAAATACGTACAAACAAAAATGAAGACTGGAAGTAGAAAAGAGGTACAGAAAGCCGGACGAAGTATAGCCAAAATTCCTTCAGAGACTGCAGAACATGAAAGAAAGGAGAAATTCCCGGAAACCCTTGAAGAGATGAGAGAAGAACTTAAAAGAGTTCGTGCGGAAGCGCGCAGATGGAAGAGTGCCTATGAGCAGTACCACAGAATCACCCACGGCAACTGATACCAAATTGATTTCATAATATAAATAGTATCATTGGCATCGTCAGCAATTTCGTCAACATACATTAGCATCCTGAATCTCCGCATAAGAAACCTTTAATTTGCAGGGAGAAAATAGTATAATCTCAACTTACTTAGTGATGGAAGAAATCTTTTTCACTGCAAGTTCATACAGTTGTGAACCTGGAAATTTTTCTATTACCTCAGTATAGGCATCTGAGGCTTTTGTTTTATCTCCGATTCCTTCGTAGGCTTCACCCATAAGATATAAGCCCCAGCCATAATAAGGGTTTGTTTCTATATCCCTGCATATACCCCTGAATGTTTCAAGTTCTCTCAGTGCCTTTTTATGGTCTTTTTTGATGATAAGTGCTCTTGCCATCAGCACAGACCACTGCCCATTGATTTTCGCTGAAGGTATTTCATCAGCCCATAACAGAAGTTTTTCAATGGCTGTAGAAAAATCGTTCAGTCTGAGATAATAAATTACGGACTGTGCATAGATACCTTCTCTTGCAACTGCATTTTCCGTTGTAGTGAGTTTTTCGTATATTGCGGACGTCCTAAAATAATCTCCCTTTGCTCTGTATACATCGCCGAGTCCGATTTCAGATTTTCTCAGTATATTCTTAGGCACATCTTTTGTTTGAAGAATCCTGTTGTATTGAATCTCTGCTTCAGATAGCCTGTTGGTTTCAAGATATAGATTTCCGAGTTTCAGCATTATTTCAGGCGAGGGACTGTTTTTTATCATCTTTTTATAGACTTCTTCGGCATATCTGTAATCTCCTGTTTTTTCTGCAAGAACCGCCGAAACAGTGAGAACTTTCTCTCTTTTATCCGCACTCAGTTTTCTGCTCTCAAGGGTTCTGTGTACCTTATAAGCGTCCTGTATTCTGTCATAACTCTGATACAGGTCAGCAAGTATAAACAGGGATTCATCATCAAGGTGATTATAGTTAAAGTTGCAGAATTCCTCAATATACTGCTGATGGGTTCTTGATGGAAGGCGCATTATGGAATAATCCTGTTCTACCAGAACCTGTAAGATTGTTTCGTCCATATTACCCTTTACGTCTTTTATTTTTAGAGATACGGGGTACGTACCTTTTTTCAGATAGGTATGATAAACTTCTTTTCCAGATGATGATTGTCCGTCGCCAAAAGACCATGTTATTTTATCTATTCTGGTATCGGGAAAAGAGGTGTCAAAGAACCTGAATGTTAGAAGTTCCCATCCTTCTCTTCTGAGATAATGTGTGTTTTCCCATCCGAATTCTGCCGCAATATCCTTACCCATCTTTTCGGTTTTAACCACTTCAGCCTTGCTGAAAGGCAGAAAAAATTTTTCAGGGATGACAGCAAATTTATTGTTATCCTCTCGTTTTATCGCTGCAACCGATATCTCCTGGTACCTTCTGCCGATATGATAATAGGTGAGTTTGTGCAGACCTTTTTTCAGATTGACCGTACCTGTATGTTCGGGCCTGACAAAAGGTTCTGCAGGATGCCATCCGGGCCAGGATGCTACGATTTTATCATCTATCAGCAGATAAGAAGGTCCTGCTGAACTTGTGCCGAAGGTAAAATTTCTTTGTTCGCGTGCTACGTAAAAATATCCGGTATAAACCCTTACGACGTCGGTCTGAGGTCCGAACGGATTTGTGCCATCCCAGATTTTTTCACAAAAATCTCTGCCGATTAAAGTACCTTTTTTACTTTTTTCAATAATGGATTTAACGCTTTCAATACTACTGACATCATCCCCCTGCCTTTCATAAACCTCCAGCAGCAATCCTCTTTGAGGCTGCCAGTTATGAGCAGTCTTCTGTACTCCTAAATTTCCATAGTATATAAAGTATCTGCCACCTTTAACCGGAAAGGTTACGCGGTATCTGTTGTCAGGACCAGCAGATACAATGAACAGCGGTACTTCCTCCCCTGTGTTGGTGAAAACTCTTATGTCAGAGCCGTCCTCTTTCGCCTTACCGAAAAGTTCAATGAGGGCAGCCTCTTCCACAGGGAGTGGATTTTTCACTACAGGTATTTCTACTATTTTTCTGTACTGCCAACTATCAAGCCATTGGTGGTTTTCAGAAAAAGAATATCCCGTAAAGAATAGACCGATGGCGAAAAATATTATAATTGACCGTTTTGTTTTCATTTCTTATTCAGGTATATGCTGTCAAAGTATACGGTGCCGGCTCTAAGATATGAATACAGTTTTATCCTGACCCATTTTACTTCCTGTTTTGTAAAAACCAGATTGAAGGTATTCTCTCTCCATTCACTTCCTGTTTCTCCAAAACATTCATTTCTTTCAATACGTCTTCTTCTGCCTCCCACCAATCCCCATCCCTCAACAAATATGATGACATCAGGGGCGGAACTCTTTAAACGTACAGAGAGACTGAATTCTGCAGGGGCATGGATTTCATAAAAAAGTGAATATATCCACAATCCTTCTCCTTCTGCGGTCTTTTTGTTCAGGTTGAAAACAAGCATGTGGTTTTCTTTATCCCAGAGGATTGTTTTATTTTTTATTTTCCAGCCATAGGGGTAGTTCAGACCCTGTGAAAAGGTGGGATTCTTTATAATTGAGCCGTCTGTTTTTTTACCGGGCGATTTCTGCACATTAAAAACAATCTCGTTTGATATACAATCCTGATATTGAAGTTTTACCCTGAACTGTCCGGGAAGAGGAAGTGGATAGTAGTAATACGGAAAAGGGATTTTCCACATAACTTTTTCTCTCGGTTTTATTGAAACTGGAAAAATACCCGGTTTTGGTTCAGGCGGCATATGATTTGTAAAATTCTCTATCAGTCTGTCATTGAAATTAACAATCAGATGAAAAACCTCTCCAGCAAACAGGAATCTATTTTCAACAGGCTGTAAATACTCTATCTCTATCTGTTTGTCCTCTCCTGAAAGATTTTCAATCGTAAAAGAAAGTATAACTTCCTCCTCCTCATAATAAGAATTTTTCTCTATTGAGAGTGAGAGAGAAAACTCATTATTACCAAAGCACAAGAAAGGACTTAAAAAAAGATAGGATACCCATAAAAAAAATAATTTTTGGAGATTCATTTTCTCTGATAAATTTCCTTGTAATATTTCCTTACCATATTTTCATATCCTGTTGGTATCTTTTCATCCCAAATATCGCCCAGTTCTGTTCTGGACTGACCGGTTCTTTCCCCGTTTTCCACACGCAAAATCTTTATCTTTGTGAAGGTCTGGTCTGCCTGCCGTAGGTGTGAGATAATTCTCTGTTTTTCAGTCAGAAGTTCTGTATATCGTCCTTCTTTCAAACTTACCTGGAACTTTTGCATTCTTCCAAGCGCCTTTTCAATGTCCGGGTTATAGACATTCATAATCTGCATATTTCTGATAAGACTTTCCGTCTTCTCTATGAGTTTCTGTTGTTTCTGGGAAAGAAGGTCGTATCGGAAGGCAATGTCCTGCACCGGTCCTGTCAGTCCTTCTGTTCCCCAGCCGCTTGCCTTACCTCCACCGGTAGGACCGGAGGGCTGTTCTCCGCTTGTATCCTTTATCTCTCCCGGTTCTATATTATCAGGAGTTAGTCTTGCAGGAGTTTTTCTTCCGCCTTTTCCTGTTGCAGTCTTCTCAACCATCTCTCCGTAAGAACGGCCTGTTCTTCCTTCGCCGCTTCTGCCTCCTATCTCCTGCTGGTTTGGCATAAGATTCCCGGTAATCCCTTTGGCACTCATATTACTGATGGGACCGTCAGCCGCTCCCCAACCTGCACCCTTATCAAGACTATCCATCCAACTGCTTGTTATGTCTTCTATCTCTTCACGCATATCTTCTTCCTGCTCTATCAATTCTCCTATAATGTCCTCAAGTTCTTCAGGCAGTTCTGCCTCAGGAACATCATACTTTGCTGAAGGTTCTTCCATATCCCATTTAATATGGTCAGGAGATTCTGAGAGCCATCTTTCAAGGTTTGATGTTATTTCTTCGGCGAGTTCAAGACCGGTCTGTGATTCCGGTATTGCCAGATGGATATCTTTTTTAGCAAGGTGTTCACCTGAAACCTGAAGATGTGAGAGCATTTCTACCAGTTCTTCCGCAAGCGTAAACTTTCCTTTTGTCTGTGTTCCCATCTTATCAAGGTCGTCAACCATTTTCTGGAATAGTTCAAGCCATTTATTCTGAATTTCAGCAAGATTATCTAAATTTTCTTCTCCTGCTTTATTCTCACTATCCATAATCTTTTTTGCAGCGTTGATTAACTTTTTTTCTTCACTGATAAATTTTTCCATCTCATTTTTTAAAATCTCTACCTTCTCTTCAAGATTTTCTTTCAGGAATTCATTTTTATCACTTTCCCTATCCCGGGTTCTACTGGAAGATGGATAGATATAATAGATTGAAGAAAATCCCGTATTCCCGGAAGGATGGTTGTCAGTACACTCTGCATAATATATCAGTGGCTCGGTAAAGTGAGCGGGTAGGTGGATAACAGTCTCTGCAAGAGCCTCTTTACTCTTTCCTAAAATGGTTTTTTGATATAAGACAGGGTCTTTTGGGGATAATTTGCCGCGTTCCCTTTGCTGTCTTACCCTGACAGAAGTGAGGCCGAAGTCATCTTTTGCTTTTACTTTAATGGTAATTGATTCACCCGCTTCAGATGTTAAGTCTCTTCCCGGGGCAGTAAATTCAACGTAGGGTGTGCTGTCAAATCTAATACTGAGCCTTTCTCTGGGAGTTTCTTTGAACTTTTTCGTCAACGGGTCGTAATATCTGAACTGGTAGAGTGTTGCTTCTTTTGCGGTAAACTGAAATGTCTTTTTTTCCGATACACCCCTGTTAAACAGCAAGTTTCCGCTTCCCAGTATAAAATAGGTATCGCCTACAGGGTTGTTAAAAAAAGATTCAACAGTAATTTTTGTTCCGTAAAGAGCAGAGATTTCTCCCGGGGATTTTTCCTCTCTTTTATTTTTTTCTTTTGTATATGCAGGGAAGTCATAGGTAAGGATTAATTTTCTCAAAAGGGTCTGTTCCTTCACCATTATTTTAAACCAGTTTGTTGTTTTGCGCCTGTCGTATATTATCCTGTAGGAAAAGTCTTGAGTAACCTCAGGTAGATAATATGAAAATAATTGTCGCTCTCTCAAAAGTTTTTCTGTTTTTGTC
This sequence comes from uncultured bacterium, assembly GCA_964406415.1. Taxonomy (GTDB): domain Bacteria; phylum Ratteibacteria; class UBA8468; order B48-G9; family JAFGKM01; genus JAFGKM01. The sequence continues at coordinate 9,221 of CAYORP010000115.1, read as the reverse complement.
TCCCGGTTTTTTATTTCTATCAAAGGGTCTACCTCCGCTCCATTAAGGTAAACTTTTATTGTCAGAGGGGCTCCTTTTTCAATAACTGCATCACCGGGTTCAACTCTGACCGCTCTATTGATGTCTATGGAGGGGACAAGGATTCTTAAAAGACTGTTTCTAAAATTAGTGGGGGAGAGCAGGGCATACACGGATAAAGCCAGAAGTGATACAAGGGTTATTTTCCGGTAAAGATAGGTCTTTTTAAGGTTAATAGATTCAGCAATGTTGGTATTACCTATTGCCTTTCTTGCACTCTCTTTCAGCCTGTTGATAAATGCCTGCGGATACGCTGTATTTTCTCCCAACTGCCAAGCGTTGATAAGACGAGAGTCAAGATGGGGGAATTTTTTTTCAAGATGTATGGCAATCCTGTCATAAGAGGTTTTCTCTATCAGCCATACAGTAAAATAAATCTTACCGATTATAAATACTGCAAGGGAGAGAAAGAAGAATTTTATCCAGAAAATCATACCTATCCTGAAAACAAATATATTCTCTATGGAAACGGCGAGCAAAAACAGAGGTAAAAAAAGAGCAAGACCGAGGAAAAAATTTTCACGCAAACACTTTTTTATCTCAAGTTCTCTGTAATAATTCAAAGAATTTCTTATAAAACTGAGGTTTTTATCCATTTCCCACCATATGATTTTTTAATATATTGTATCCTAAAAGTCAAATTCAGGTTAAGAACATAATTACAAGATGCCGGAACGTCGTCGTAAGAACCATGCAAAATTCAAGATTATAAAAACCAGCGGTACAAGATATCTGATTGAATCTCTTGTTATAGAAACCTTCCTTGTTGTAAATTTCCTGGCCTTTTTCAATATTCCGTCCAGTTGTTCAACGTCTTCAAATGGGATGTAGACTCCGCCGGAGGATTCGGCTATGTATTTAAGAAATACCTCGTTCCTGTTTATATCTCTGAATTCATTCCCGTTTTTACTTACAAAAACTTCTTTTACATTTTTCCTGTCTTCACCGGCCACAAATACCTTATATAATCCTTCTTTTTCCGCTACAAAAGAGGTCTCTGGCGTTTTTGTTTCAAGAGGGATTTCCTTTCCGTCAGGTGTTGTAAGAAATGCCTCAATCTTTTTATATGGAATCTCTACTGTTTTTTCATATTCACCCTTACTCTCTTTTTTTGAGGGCGGGGGAGAGGAGTGAGGCGCTGTTTTGTAAATAAATTGCAGGTGGACATTCTCTCCCGTCCCACAGGACTTTCTCTCTGTAATTATTTCAGGTAGTGTTGTACCTATCCCGATATAATCTGCCGGTGTGCACATATGTCTTAATATCCTTCCCCAGAAAAAATCGTAAGATTTTTTTTCTTCTTCACCGCCGAATGACCATTTCCATGTACTGTCCGTTCCGATAAAAATGCACTTTCCACCCGTCAGGGTTGTATTAATTCCCGCAAGAACAAGAGGAGGGCGTATATCCTCTGCTGTCAGAAGTGGTACTGAACTTGGCTTAAGAAGGGTGACGTTATTAATTCTATCAAGAGGTGGAAAAGGGTTTTCCGGATTTACAAAAATAGATAATGCTCTGCTCTCTTCTGTAATTGACGGAAGGAATCTTTTATTAATAATACCTTTTTCCGTTCCTGTCGGAGAGAAGGGTATTATTTCCGCAACGGGCGTATATTTTAGACCGTCTGCAAAATTTTCTCCTCCGAGCAACAAAAGACTCTTCCTTTTGTTGTAAACGAAGTTATACAGATTTTTCAGTTGCTCTGCTGAAAAAGTGGAAAAATTTATGTCTCCCAGCAGTATTATATGAAAGCCATCAAGAAATTTTGAATTGAAGATATCATTTGATATTTTTACTTCTTCTTTGCCTGTTTGATGCAGATGAAAGTTTTCACCCACTTTTATCAGGAATACAGAGGAAAAATTGGGACTGCTTTCAATGTATCTTTTTAAGAACCTATACTCCCATTTTAAACTGCCCTCTATGTATAAAACCTTTATCCGGGGAGAAATAACCCTTGCGAAAACATCCATTATGTTGTTTTCTTTTATTGACTCATCCCCGGCTGAAACTTCAACCTCGTAAACCTTTTCTCCCTGTGATGGTGGCTCAATTTCAAACTCAACGGTTCCGACATCTCCTGTGAATATAATCTCTTTTTCCTTCAGGACGCGGGATGCTTCTTTTAAAATAATTTTTGCCTTTCGGTTATCAAACCCAGATTGTTTAAGGTATACTGCAAAATGGAGGGATTCACCTGTATAGACAGGAGAGTTTGATATAATATCCGTTATACTTATATCCGCGGGCGGGTTTTCCCCGACATCTATTGTAAAAACCGGTGTGTCAAAGCCTCTTTTTATCTGTTCAGGCTTTATTATTTTACTTTCCTGCCCGTCTGTAAAAAGGATGATTCCCTTAAAATCTTTACCGGCCATTTCGTCAATCTGGCTCACTGCGTCAAAAATAAAAGAAGTATTTTGTTGAGGAATAATGCCGGCAATGTCTTTCTTCTCTTCAATTTTTTTTGCTGCGTCTCCGAATGCATATAAAGAAAGTTTGTATTTTTTCAACATCTGGTTGGATGCGATAAACTTTTTAACCTTTTCGAGCCGTGTAATATTCTTCTTTCTGTCCTGAATACCCATGCTTAAGGAAGAATCTATAAGTATGCAGAGGTCTTCCTGTACTCTGGAAACAGTTTTTATTGATAATTCTGGGCGAAAAATCATAGACAGTATAATTACGGCTGTAAGGGTGTTCAGGATAAAAAATAACATCCTCTGTCTCATTTTTAATTTTCTGTACAAATAATATATAATGTAAACAGTGACAATAAATATAATGTAAATTGATACATCCGGTAGCGGGTGATTAAAACTTATTTTCATCATTATTTTGAGTCATTCCCTGCTTTTTTGTGGTATAAAAAGTTACTTACAGTGACTTCTATGAGAAAAAGAAAGAAAACAATATTCAGAAACCCGTATAAGAGTTCAGATGTCTTACCCTTCTGGGCAAGGAATTTTCTTGCTTCTCCACCCTTTACTATTTCCACATTTATACCGGGAATTTTCCTTTTTATTTCGCCTGTATCAGCCTTTCTGAGGTTCCCTTCCTCCCAGTCAACGTTGACGGAAAATAATTTTTCAACTTTTCCATTTCTGTAGTTTATCTCAGTTTTCCAGAAGCCCGGTGCGTCAACAAAAAATTCTATGTTGGGTGAAGAAATAACGGGTATCTTTTTCTCTCCGTCTGGAGGGTAAAAAAATACATTCTCTGCATCATCCGGAATGGGCATTGTTATTTTTTCTCCAGCAACAGCACTTTTTGATTCCTGCCCGGTGGAGCAATTCAACAAACTTTTTATAAGCACGGGGAAAAAAGGTTTTTTATGCAGGTTTGTCCATTTCTCATCTGTAAGGAATGTGAAGAAAAATACACTGCCTTTTCCGATTTTCTTTTCAACCAGCAGGGGTATTCCCTCACTGGTTTCAAGTAAGACCGTACCTGATATATTCTCAATGGTGAACAATTGTTTAAAAGTTACTTTTTGCATATACTCAAAGACTGTTTCTCTGAATTGGACGAAAACGGGATGGGATGTTTCTACATAACCAACCTTTAGTTCATCTTTCAGTTCAGTGATTTCACCCTCTATTTTTCCAGGCATCAAAAAAATATCTTCTTCTTTTATCTGCCAGTCACTATTAAAACTTGTATCTGTGACCCGCTCACCAGGAAAATATATCAGACTGCCCCCTTCTTTCAGGTAAGAATAGATATTCTGAACTGATTCTTTTTGTGTCCTGCCGCTATTCACCATAAAAACAGACTGATAGTCTTTAAAAAAGAGTGTTTCCAGTTCTGACGGTTTTTTGTGAATTAATTCTGTTTTGTCCTGTTCCAACACCGCCCTTATGGCTTTTTTTACGTAAAATGAAGATTTTTCATCTTCACTTACCAGAAGTATTTTCTTGATGTCATCGGTGGTTTTAAATGAAAAATAAAAGTGATTATCCGTACTGAGCGCATCATTATTGTTTATCTTACCGTATATTTTACCGGTCTCTTCGGGTACGTTGAAAATAAAAATACTTTCAGAATTCCCTTCCATGCTTTTTATTTGCGAACTTTCCCAACCATCACCATAAACTGTAACTTCCCCATCTGTTTTATCTTTTCCCCAGTTTTTTATTTCGGATACAGCGGTGTTTTTCCCGGGGATAATGTACAAATTTTTAAAACTGAGATTTTTTGTATTCTCACAACCTGTATCAAATATGAAGAACCTCACATCCTTCTTTTTAAAACTATTCTCTGGAAAATCCTCCCATAACCTGTTTTGCATATCGGTGAAGAAAAAAACTATTTTTTCGTCTTTCTTTTTATAAACTTCCAGATTCTCCACTGCTTTGTTGACAGCAAAAGCAAGTCTGCCCTTCTGATAAGACGGGCTGCTTTTTCTGATTATTTCTTTCAGTTCAGGATAATTATGAGAGAATGGTTCATATCTTCCGCTCAGATAGACAAGAGAAACCATAGCGGGTTTTTTTATAAAACCGATTGTTTCAATTGCAAGGTCTTTAAGTGTGTCAAATGAAGACTTCCCGTTCTCTGTTGAGTTCATACTGAAAGAATCATCTATAATGAAAACTATAAGTTGTTCTTCCAGGAACAAGGGTATGTTTTTTAAAACAGGACCTGCGAGTGTTATTAATAAAAGTGTAAGGAGTAATGCTCTGAGCAGCAGAATAAGGATTTCCTCAAGTTTTCTTATTCTTCCTGTTTTAGACTGTGCAAGTTTCAGGAACCTCAGTGTGGGGAAATTTATTGTTTTCCCTTTTTTCTTACCGAAAAGATGTATCAGTAAAGGTAGAGATATTCCTGCCAGTGCCCATAGGTAAAAAGGATATAGAAAACTCATTTAACTGTTTATAATAGAATACCTTTTCTCAAGGTAGTTATACAGAAAATAGTCAAAAGGGTTGTTTGTTATTGTTTTTACGTAATCCACTTTATTTTCTATGCAGTTTTTGCGAATATTATCCAAAAATTCCTGCAGGTTTTTTCTATACGAATCTTTCAAACTCAGGGCATTAGCAGCAAGTTTTTCTCCGGTTTCCATGTCCAGAAATTCACAGTCTCCCGTGAAGGGCAGGTCAGTCTCATATGGGTCAAGCAGATGAAAAACAACCACTTCGTGGTGCTTGTGTCTGAGGTGCGAAATTCCCCTCATTGTTGTAACAGGGTCGTCAAAAAGGTCCGATATGAGAATAATAAGACTTCTTTTTTTAATATTCTGTACAACCTTGTTAAGTACCATGCCTATGGATGTTTTTCTCTCCCCCGGTCTGGTTTTTTCAAGAGTTTGAATAAGATAATGCAGATGTTGTGTTGTTGAAACGGGATTAATAAAGGTTTTTACGTCCGAATCAAATATTACCAGTCCTACGGCATCTTTTTGTTTTATCATAAGATAACTCAATACTGCCGAAAGCAGAGTCCCGTATTCAATCTTTGTTACAGGACCGCTTTTGTAATTCATTGAATTACTTACGTCAAGAATTATGTAACATTTAAGATTCGTCTCTTCTTTAAATACCTTTATATAGAACCTGTCGGTTCTTCCAAAAACCTTCCAGTCAAGATATCGTAAGTCTTCACCGGGCGTATATTCTCTGTGTTCTGAAAATTCAACGCTGAATCCTCTATAAGGGCTTTTGTGCAGACCTGTTATGAAACCCTCAACAACGGTTTTTGCAACAAGATAGAGATTTGAAAATTTAACGAGTATTTTGGGGTCAAGCAAAGATTCTCTTTCCATTTAGACAGGTTCTTTTATTTCTTCAAGCAGGTACTTTATGATTTTTGTGGAGTCTATTCCTTCAGCATCTGCATTGAAATTTGTAAAAATCCTGTGTTTTAAAACAGACTGTGAAACCATCTTTATATCAGTAATAGAAACATTTACATCTCCTCTCATTGCTGCACGGGCTTTTGCGCTGAGAATAAGATGTTGAGCGGCTCTTGGACCCGCACCCCAACTGACGTACTCTTTTACGAATTTCTGACTATCCGTTTTTTCTTTCGGTCTTGTGCATCTTACAATGTTCACTCCGTAACCTATAACGTAATCAGAAACAGGGATTGCCCTCACAACCGCCTGATACTTCTTGATTTCCTCCCCGCTGATGATTTTTCTTATCTCGGGTGCAGATGTGGAGGTTGTCAGTTCAACTATTTCCTTTTCTTGAGACTGCTCTGGGTAATCCATTGTTATACTGAGCATAAACCTGTCAAGTTGAGCCTCTGGTAAAGGATACGTTCCCTCCAGTTCAATAGGGTTCTGGGTAGCAAGAACAAAAAAAGGATATGGTAGGGGATATATCTTACCTCCCACCGTAACGTTGAATTCCTGCATGGCTTCAAGAAGTGCTGACTGGGTTTTAGGTGGTGCACGGTTAATTTCGTCAGCGAGTACAAGGTTTGCAAATACAGGGCCGGGGATGAACCGCAGACTTCTGTCACGGGAAATCCGGTCTTCCTGAATAATCTCGGTACCCGTTATGTCAGAGGGCATAAGGTCCGGAGTAAACTGAATTCTTTTGAACTGCAGGTCAAGTATCTGTGAGAGGGTTTTCACCATCAGGGTTTTTGCCAGTCCTGGAACGCCGATGAGCAGACAGTGTCCTCCTGCAAATAGCCCTATGAGAATCTCTTCAATGATTTCATCCTGGCCCACTATTACCTTATGAACCTCATTGAATATTTCCTTCTTTATTTCCTGTAATTCTTCAAGCGTTTTAAGTTCTTCCATCAGTATGTCATTAAATAGGTTATTACGTTTACCCCTAATTTAAAAGACTGTGAATTTTCTATGCCCTTTACGTATGGGCGCGGGATTCCCTCCCATCCACTTCCGAAGTTGTACGGTGAGAAAACCACTGCAGGTAAACCATTAATTAGATATACGTCAAAAGGGGATTGGTTATTTTCAAATGTGTATAGAAACCTGTCTATTGCAAAAGGGACCTTGTAAAGAGGATGGTTAATGTCCCACTTTACAATTTTCCCTTCGGGCAGTATCTCTTTCATCAGTTTTCTAAAACTTTCAGTAAATTCACTGCTACCACAACAACTATCTGCTATTATTGAACCTCCTGAAAGTAAAAATTGGCGCAGTTTTTGTTTTTCCTCTTTGTTCAGATTTGGAGCAAAGTGACCGGTGATATACAAAAGAGGAATATTTTCAAGCGTATCTTTTTTCAGGTCAACATTAATCTTTTCAAGATATACAGCGGTCTGGGTTTCTTCGGCAACACGTTTCAGGATTTTGCCGAGAGAAGAAGGATGAGGGTCCCAATCTCCTGAATGTATGAGTTGTCCTATATAGAGTTTCCCGCTCTTTTTTTCAGTTGTTTCGGCGTATATAGGAGTGAGTCCATATAACCTTCCAAACTGTATCCATCCGAGCGTATAGGTCAGTATGTTTATACCAATTTTAATGGCATCTTCGGGCATGTATCGTTTTCCCCATGGGTGGGTATGCATGGCCCAGCCGCAGCCGAGGTCAATAGGAGAGAAAATAATTGCCGCTCTGCATCCGAGATTCAGGATTTTTATATCAAGGTCAGCCGTGGACTCTTTACCCTCATTTAATATTTTTACACTGCTTAAATTGTGGAAACAGCCTTTTAAGGGGTGGTTATCATAAGCAGTATAGAGATTTCTATCCGGGTATAAATTTCCCAGAATTTGCACTAAGTTTTTTGTAAATTCAGGACTGCCTGAAGATGCATTAGCCCAGATGAAACCGCCACTTTCAAGATACCCCTTCAGTCTCTGTAAAATTTTTTCATCAGGTTTGTAAGGTTCCACGCTTGTTATATAAAGAACCGGAATCTCATCAGGGTCAAATGAAAAATTTGACAGGTTAACTTTTACTGCTCTGTAAGGAATGTTTAACTGTGCGGATGCAATCTTAAGCAGATTTTCAACGTCATTTTCTGCCCTTGTCCACTCCGGCTCAGAGCCGCAGATGACCTTTCCTACAAGGACAGGCGGAGCAGGAGGATTTTTCTTCTCACTTCTTCTTAAAGGGGTTACCGGCAGAGGTAGAGGGGGGAATCCCTCGCCAGATTTTCTTCTCTGTACCTGTTTTGCTGGTGGTGCTTTACCGCATTCCCAACCAAAAGAGGTTGACTGTCCCGTAAAAAACAACAGAAGCAACACAACTACTATTATTCTTCTCATTGCGGTACCTCCATCATTCTTCCTGTGTGTGTATATCTTTAAATGAGAGAAAAATTTTGTTACCGCACACTTCACTCTCCATATTAGCATAAGACTGAGAAAAGTCAAGAAAATGGAATTTAAGGTTGTTTATGCCGAGTGAACGACGGAGATTATCGGGTTGAAAATACAGCATTCCTTTCTTTTTAAGAAATTTAAACGGGTGGCCTGAAATAATACCCTCAGGTAGAGATTTGCTCCTCCTCGTTTCCTTATATCCATCGGAAGTCTGAAAAATCTGGAGGTATTTCCCACCTTTACTGTAAAAGACATTATTATTCCAGATGTTTGCTCCTACGGGGCCGCTTATTACTATTCCGTCCCCGGCGAGCAGTGCATTTTTCTCCATAGATATGTTTTTGCAGCGCGGGAAACTGATATAGATTCTTCCTCTATTTTTCAGAAAGTTGTTGCTTATTACGTTATTACTTGCCATGTGGTTGTGTAATGGCCAGTCAACATCAAGTGCTATGTTGTTTTCAACCCTGCATTTTTTGCTTTGCTCGTCAAGATAATAGCCGTGGGCAAGAATTACACGAGTAGAACGTATGTTACGGACAAGGTTATTCCGTATTGCGACATTTTCACAACGTCCAATATAGATGGCTCCGCCGTCACGGAGTTCCTGCATTACATCAGAGATGAAATTTTCTTCAATAATACTTCCGTCTCCGGTGCAAATAATACCAGAATATGAGGTGTGATGTATGTTGTTTGACCGGATAAGTGCGTTTTTGGAGCCGCAGAATAAAGCGATACTTGAAGGGTAAATAAGCCCCGTATTGAATATATGATTTTTCTTAATTATGGGGTATTCACCGCCTGTGATGATGATGCCTCCTGCACCTGTTTTAGAAATTATACAGTTTTCTATGTGTATTTTGCTGCTGTTCTCTGCTCTGATACCA
>CAYORP010000114.1:0-3841 GCA_964406415.1 uncultured bacterium | reverse complement strand
TATCCCCTCCTGCAGGTTCTTACTATGACATTCCCTACAGATGCGTAGTCCCCAAAGGGGTTGACAACCTTCTTGTTTCCGGCAGGCCTATATCAGCAGACCACGGCGGGATGGCATCCGCCAGGGTCATAGGAACATGCATGGCGATAGGTGAAGCATCAGGCACAGCAGCATCCCTTGCCGTAAAGAAGAGCAAAAAGGTAAATGCTCTAAACGTAAGTGAGATACAGAAGATTCTAAATAATAACGAAGTACCGCTGTAAACAAGACTTCAGAAAACCCTGATATATGAAGGGTGAAGGAAAACGGAGATATGGCAAGGAGTGATGGAAATATAGTTAAGATGGTCGTTCTCGTACTCAAGGAGATAGAAAATGAGAAAAAACATCAGGGTGGCGGCAGTTTTGTTTTTAGTTTTTTTGGTAAAAGCAGGTTTTTCCCAGAACCTGCTTGTTGACCCGTCAATAGAAGAGGCGGGCCCTAAAAATCGCTTTGGCATTCCCTATCTTAGGTGGGGAGGGTGGATATTTGAAGGTACGCCGAAGTTTGAGATAGGCAGGGTTGCAAGGACAGGGGCCAGTTCTGCAGAGATATGGGGCAGTTACGACGGGAAAATAAGGCTTTTCTCACCGCCGACGGAACTGGAACCGGGCAGATACAGGTTCTCATTTTATGTGAGAGGAGTGGATGTGATAGGCCACCCATGGAAAAGGGCAATGGATGTAACTTTTACAGATGAGATATATCCTCAGGTAAATGATAAGGATGGCAACCTGTTAAAGGGGACATTTGACTGGCTAAAAGTAGAGTATGTCAGAGAGGTCAAAAAGAAAGGGACATATTATGGAAGGATAGGATTTTGGGGTTCAGGGATGTGGTGGGTGGACGATGCCGAGATAGTAAGGGTCCCTGATGATACGCCTATCACTGATTCTCCGATAGTCACAGGTGAGAAGAAAGAGATAAACCTGCCCGGTCCGATAGATAAAAGTAAAGCCGTAAACTGCCCAAGATGCGGTTATCTGAACAATCCTGACTGGGGGAAGTGCTATATGTGCGGGGCACCGCTGGAAGCAGAAAAAAGAGAAACAGGGCTGCCGGAGAGAAAGATATTGGCCAGTTTTGAAGACGGGAGAGAACCTTTTAATGCAGGAGAGATTGTGGAGCAGTACGCAACAGAAGGCAAACATTCTTTAAGTTTGACAAAAGGATATACTTCCTGGGATGGAGAGCAGGACTGGACAGGATATGACTATTTTATAACGGATGTTTACAACAGCAACCCTGCACCTGTCAATCTGTACGTGGAAATAAGGGATGCAGAGACCACAGGTTACTGGACAAGGGTTAATCTCTGGACAGTGGTTCCTCCGGGACCTTCTTCTATAGTCCTGCCAACAGATATTTATGTGGGGGAAAAGTCCCGGCCTGGAAGAAAACTGGTTGCTTCAAGGGTGACAAAGTTGGTTTTTTCTTTGAGCCAACAAGAAGCTGAAAACCCTGTATATTTTGACAATGTGCGTCTGGAGAAGGACCGTCTTGCCGATGCCGTGAATGTTCCGGGGCTTCTGGCATTTGATTTTCATCCTGAAGGGGGAGTTCCGTTTAGAGGATTTAAGTCAATCACGCCGGGGACCATCTATTCTTCCAAGAGGGGCTATGGGCTGAAAGAAGGAACAAAAATATGGAGGGCATTTAATGTATTGCAGCCCGACCCGCTGTATCAGACATTTCTTTGCATAGAAAACGGGGGGTTGATGGTTGATTTGCCAAACGGGAAATATCACGTTTTTGTGAACGTGGACAATCCTTCCGGCTACTGGGGAGAATTCCAGATTTACAGAAATAGAAGCATAAAGGCAAACGGCAGAGAGGTAGTGAATGAAAGCATGGATTATGACTCTTTTCTGAAGAGATACTTTAAGTTTGCAAACGTGGAGGATAGGATAGAGGACAGCACCTTTGACAGGTATCTGGATAAAATCTTTCAGGAAAAAGAGTTTGAAGTGGAGGTAACAGACGGGAAACTTTATGTAGAGTTTACAGGACAGAATTGGGCAAACAGCGTGTCGTGCCTGATAATATATCCGGCAGAACAGAGAGAACTGGGGAAGAGGTATCTTGAAAATCTGGAAGCACGGAGGAAATTTGTTTTTGAAAATTATTTTCATAAAATAGCGCCTGACGGGAAGAAAGATACCCTGGGGGATATACCTGAATATGAAGTAACCGAAGAAGAAAAAAGGAAAGGGTATGTTATATTCGCCAAAAACTGGATGGAAGACGTCTATCTGAATTCCATACCGAGGAAGGATGAGGTTATCAAGGAGATAGGAGTATTTGCGTCAGCAGGAGAGTTTGAGCCGATAGTCTTTTCAGTGTATCCTCTGAAAGACCTCGGAGAGGCAAGGGTTAGCGTAAGTGACCTGACTCTGGCAAACAATCCAAGAAAAAAAATCACCTCAGGGATAGAGATAGGCGTGGTTTCACACAGGCTAACAAGGATTACAGCAGATGGGGGTGTCTATACAATAAATCCAAGGTATATCCTGCCTGCAGACTCTGTTAAGATTGAAAAGGGGAGGGCAGCAACATTCTGGTTAACCTTGAAGATGCCTGACAAGGTTGAACCGGGCATCTACAGAGGGAAGATTACGCTTAAATTTGGAAGGTGGAAGAAAGAGGAGATAGGTCTGAAGGTAAGGGCGTTCTCAACACCTCTCGCTGAACTGGATGTCCCTGCAGGTCCTTTCACTAATACATATCCGATTCATCTCCCGTGGTACAAGGAGGAGGCATCCGCTGTTAATGAAGAGTTGAGAATAAAGTCGTTAAAGAAAATGAGGGAATACGGATTCAATATGTGTTCAGGATTTCCAACTATGCGGATAACAGAATGGCCCTATCAAGGCGAACCTAAAATGGATTTTTCCGAAGCAGACAAACAGATGGAGTTGTTGAAGAATCTGGGATTTAAGATGGGCTGTGATTACCTTACAAGCGGTTTTGGATTTCAAAAATACTACAAGGACGAAGGATATATGAAAAAAGTCGGATACAAAGACTATGTTGAGTTCTTAAAACCGGTTTTAAATCTGATACACAGTCACGCACAACAGGCAGGATGGATTCCAGTGGTTTACAGTCTGTGCGATGAACCTGTTGGAGATGCGGTAAAATGGACAAAAGAAAACGCTGAGGCATGGAAGAAGGCCGCACCCCCTGATTTGTTGCTGACAGGGTTCGTAAGTCTTACCAAAGGACAGGTTCAGGACCCAAAAGACCTTCACAAGGAACTGGCGAAATCCCTGAAGATTGCCTGTTTAAACCTTCATGATGAAGAATCGGTTAAATACATCCGCGATAATGGCGGTCAGTGGGCGTTTTATAATAACGGCCGCAGATGGACATATGGATATTATATGTACAAAGCGGTAAAGCAGTTTGATATGAAATTCAGAATCTCCTGGCACTGGAACATTGTTGCAGGAGACCCGTTTTATCCTCTTGACTGCAGAGAAGATGACCATGCATGGTTTGTTGTAAATGAAAAACTGGAACTCATACCTCTGATAGTTGGAGAAAGAATAAGGGAAGGAGTTGATGACTACAGGTACATATTAACACTGGAAAAACTGTTAAAGCAAAAGCCAGACCATTCTTATGCACAGGAGAGCAAAAGAATCATAGATGAGATACTAAATTTAGCAGTCAGACGTACACCACCAAAAGACTTGGAGTTTTATCAGGAACACAGGTTCAGGCTGGCAGAAGCAATAGAAAAAATGAGCAGGTAAGAAAAATGGAGTGTATGCCCTTTTCAACCGGGATGAGGGTAAAA
>CAYORP010000113.1:0-6825 GCA_964406415.1 uncultured bacterium | reverse complement strand
TAGGTTAAACCTGCGCAGAATGTTTTTCGTCTCCGTAAGTTCCGAAAGACGAATTTTCTTCTTATAGTTTTGACTTTTCATAGGCATTTACAATCTCTTTTTCCTGCTCTGTCAGACCCTTTTCTTCAAGACGGGCGGAGAAGGCCGAACAAAAACTTTTTTGCATAACGTCCGCAAATTCTTCAAATTTAACCTCTCTGCCCACAACTTCTTCCAGTGACGCTGTCTTTTCAATTGAAGAGGAAACCGGCTCTCTTACATACCTTAAGACTGAAGGGAAGTCTGTCTTCAGCGGGACAGAACCATGCTGAAGTATTATCTTTTTTATCCTTTTCTGTGCGTTGCCGCCGATTTTTCTGCCTCCTATGAGTATGTCGTAGTCTTCAAAGGAGGAGAAACAAAATGTGGAGTGCGCCTTATTGCCTCCACTGCAGTCAATTGAAAAACAGGGGTCCAGCCCGTACCTGCGGTAGGACTCAAGCAAAAATGAGCATATGATTCTATAACCATCCTTTACGGTAAGAGGCGAACCTATATCTTTTTCTGAACATACAATGGAATAGGTGACCTCCGTGCAGTGAAATATGATACCTCCACCCGTAATGCGATTAACAACAGGTATGCCATCCTTCCTGCAGGCTTCTATGTCAAGTACTGCTTCTGCCTTCTGGGAATAGCCCAGACTGAACCCGCAGGGTGACCAGCCGTAGATGCGGAAGGTAGGTTCTCCCGTATTCCTGTATATCTCAATCAGCGCTTCGTCAACCGCCATGTTGGTTGCAGGTGGAAGGTGTCCTGATTCAATAAAACGCCACACCTGTTCAGTAGCCATTTTCCCTCCACAAATTCCTCTTTCATTCCCCCTCACCTATATCCTCTCCCCTCTGGGGAGAGGGCCGGGGTGAGGAGCATCCTCTCCACTCTGGGGAGAGGACCGGGGTGAGGGGGATTTATTCATTACCTACTCCACCTGAGGTTGAGGTCTCTGGCGGCTTTTACCTCGTCAACCCTCTGTACAGGTGTCCTCTCAGGCAACTCCGCAAATCTTTCCGGCTGGGTTTCTGCAAGGTGTGCGGCCTCTATCATCCGGCTTATGAACTCATCAAGGGTCTCCTTGCTTTCGGTCTCGGTCGGCTCAATCATAAGCGCTTCTTTAACGATAAGAGGGAAATAAACAGTGGGAGGATGTATCCCCTTTTCTATGAGATACTTGGCAATGTCAAGCGCACTCACGCCCTTTTCCTTTTGTCTTACGGCGGAAAGGACACATTCATGCATACATATCCTGTCGTAAGGCAGGTGATAGTATCTTTTCAGTTTTTCCCTGACGTAGTTGGCATTAAGCACGGACTTTTCGGCAACGTCCACAAGTCCCTCTCTGCCGAGAAAGAGGATGTAGGCATATGCCTTAACCAGTACCCCGAAGTTTCCGTAAAACGGCGCTATGTAACCGATTGAGTCGGGATAGTGGTAGTCCAGGGCGAATGTTCCGTCCGTACGCCTGATAATCTTTGAAATGGGTAAAAATTTACACAAACGGCTTCTGACTCCAACCGGGCCCGCCCCCGGACCGCCTCCGCCGTGCGGTGTGGCAAAGGTCTTGTGCAGGTTCAGGTGTACTATGTCAAAACCTACGTCACCTGGGCGCATCTTTCCCAGTATGGCATTGAGGTTCGCTCCATCGTAATACATCAGGGCATCCACGCTATGTGCCAGAGTGCATATCTCCTTTATGTAAGGGTTAAATATACCGAGGGTGTTGGGACAGGTAAGCATCACGCCTGCAACCTCAGGACTCAGGTGCTTTTTGTATTCATTGATGTCCATAACGCCGTTCTCATCGGAAGGAATGACGACAACCTCGTATCCGGCTATTGAGGCACTTGCCGGATTGGTGCCGTGGGAGGAGTCCGGAACAAGAATGTATTTTTTTCTGTTCCCTTTGCCCCTGTGGTAGGCAGCGATAAGCATGGTTCCCGTCAGTTCTCCGTGGGCACCGGCAAGCGGCTGCATTGTAAAACCATCCATACCCGTTATCTCGCACAGCATTTTTTCCATACGGTACAACAGTTCCAGCGCACCCTGAGTGAGGATGCCACCGCCTGAAAGTTGAGGAAGGAGAGGGTGCAGGTCCTGGAATCCCTGAATCCTTATTACACTTTCCGTAAACTTGGGGTTGTATTTCATTGTGCAGGAGCCGAGCGGATAAAGGTTCGTATCCACGCAAAAGTTCCGGTTTGCAAGAGAGGTGAAGTGTCTCACCACGTCAAGTTCGGAAACCTCAGGCAGGTCAAGTTCTGTCTTCCTCTTTAAATTCTCGGGTATAACGCCGCATACAGGCACATCGCTTTGCTGTATCTTAAACCCCTTCCTTCCCTTACTCCCCTTCTCAAATATCAACCTCATAGAACTGCCTCCAGACTTTCAGCAAATTTCGCAATGTCCTCTTTGGTCCTCTGTTCAGTAACAGCAACCAGTAGATATTTATCCATACCCCTGTAGAATCTCCCGAGGGGAAAGCCCGGTATGAACCCTTTCGTAATCATTCTGTTTACCACTCCGTCAGCGTTTTCCGGGAGAAGGATGGGAAATTCGTTAAAGGTGGGAGCATCCCTGAAAACCTTTACGCCGGGTATCTTTTCCAGTCTCTGCTTTGCAAACTCCGCCTTGTCAAGGTTAACCTGAGATAATTCCTTGAGTCCGTGCCTGCCGAGGAGCGAGAGATAGACCAGCGCACGCAGGGCACACAGCGATTCATTGGAACAGATATTTGAGGTTGCTTTTTCCCTCCTTATGTGCTGTTCTCTTGTCTGCAGGGTCATTACGTAACTGTCTTCCCCTTTCCTGTCAACTGTTTTTCCAATCACCCTGCCCGGCATCTTTCTGACAAAATTCTGTTTTGTCGCCATAAAACCAAGATAAGGGCCACCGAAAGAAAGGGGTATCCCGAGACTCTGCCCTTCACCAACTGCTATGTCAACACCCTGTTCACCCGGTGTCTTTAAGAGCCCGAGAGAAATCGGATATACAGATTCAATGACAATGATGCCTTTTTTATGTGCATACTCAACGATATCTGAATAGTCGTCAACACAACCGAAAAAGTTAGGGTTTTGAAGCACAACTGCGGATGTCTGCTCATCCATTCTTCTGTATATTTTTCCTCTGTCAGCAGTAAAATTCCTTACCGGAATTCTTACGAAGTCCAGTAATAGGTTTGATACATAACAGCGTATCATCGTCCTGTATATCAGGTTAACCCCGGCATCCACCAGTATTTTTTTTCTGCCGTTTATCCTCACAGCCATCATACACGCCTCATAAAGTGCGGTGCCGCCGTCATAAAGAGAAGCATTGGCGACCTCCATATCGGTAAGGTTGCATATGGCAGTCTGGTACTCATATATTGCCTGAAGCCAGCCCTGTGACGCCTCCGGCTGGTAAGGCGTCTAGGCAGTATAAAACTCGGGCAGTGATGAAATGGCATCAACCGCCGAGGGTATGTAGTGACTGTAAAACCCGGCTCCAATGAAACTTACAAGGGAGGTTGAGTTTCTGGACGCAAGCAGGCGAAGGTGTTCCACCACCTCAGGTTCAGACCTGCCTTCAGGGAGTTTAAAAGAAGCGGGCCTGAATTCCCCGGGGATACAGGAGAAGAGTTCTTCAATGGAACCCACTCCTATCTCCGCCAGCATCTGTTTTACTTCTTCGTCAGTGTGTGGTGTATAGTTCATTTTATTAAAAAATTGTCCTGTTTACTCAAATGCCCTTGACGTATTCTTCGTACTGTTCAGGTGTCATCAGGTTGTCCTTTTCTTCAGGTTTTTCAATATCAATGGTGACCAGCCACCCCTCGTCATAAGGCGAACTGTTCATTATTTCGGGGGATTCAATAACCTTTTCATTAACCGAGGAGAGTTTACCGGAAATCGGGCTGAATATGTCCGAGGCCGCCTTCACAGACTCCACCGTCCCGAGAGGTTCAAACTGAGAGACCTCAGTGCCCTGAGGTTTGAACTCCACAAATGTGATGTCACCCAGTGTGTGGACGGCATATTCTGTTATTCCGACAGTTCCCTTGTTTTCTTCTATCCTGAGCCATTCGTGCTCTTTCGTGTACAACAGGTCTTTTTTTATCTCCATCTAAATCTCCTTTTTTTGTCATTGCGAGCGTCCCCTCATTTGTCATTGCGAGCGTTTTGTGCGTGGCAATCTCATATAAATCCCACGAACAATTGACGTCAGTTGGTTCTTTGTTATGACTGAACAGTCAACCTTCGGTCCCTGCTCTGTTCCCGCCTGAATAATGCCATTTTCCGGGATACGCCTGTCGGTCTGCAGGTATGCAATCCCTATTCCTTTTTGCAGGGACGGGGAAAATGAACCGCTTGTAACATACCCTGCACCTTCTCCGTTTATAAAAACCTTATATCCGTGCCTCGGTGCCCGCCGTGAAAGAGCGAGCAGAAAAACCTTCTTTTTCTCCGGATTTTTCTCTTTCAGCGCATCTCTGCCTGTAAATCTGTGAGAAAGGTCAACAAATCTTCTCAGTCCTGCTTCAAACGGCGTGGTATCCTCATCCATATCCTGACCGTAGAGAGGAAGACCTGCCTCAAGACGCAGTGTATCCCTTGCTCCCAGCCCTGCAGGTCTGACACGTTCATCCTGCAGAAGGATATTCCAGGCCTCTACGGTCTTCTCTTTTTGCATGTAGAGTTCGTAGCCCTTCCCGCCTGTATACCCGCTGTGGCTGACAATACAGTCTATACCCAGTACATTATAGGTATCAAACGAGTAAAAAGAAAGTTTTGAAACATCTATATTGAAAACCGACTGTAATACCTTATCGGACAGGGGACCCTGTATGTCTATCTTGTCAAGATATGTATCCGCATCAACCAAAACGGACTTTTTTATCCGCGGTGCAAGCCACCTGAAATCTTTATTCTTGGTGCCTGCGTTCGCCACGAGCATATATTCAGTAGCAGAGATTGAATATAAAATGGCATCGTCTATGATGCCGCCTTTTTCATTTAGTATAAAACAGTAACGGCACCTGCCCGGTTTTATCCTGCTGACATCAGCAGTCAATATACTGCTCAGTTCTGCCGCGGCGTCACTGCCCTTAATTGTAAACTTTGACATATGTGATGTATCAAATACTGAGCAGTTCTGCCTGCACCAGAGGTGTTCCTTCACAATGCCTTCATACTGCAAGGGCATCAACCAACCCGCAAAATCAACAATTCTGGCTCCTTTTTGTTCATGCAAATTGTATAAAGTGGTTTTTTTCATAACTATATGTAATTTATTTGCAGGGGAAAGTGTTTCGGTATAGAATAACATTTTTTGAGAGTTATGCAAAATGATTCACCCTCACCTCAATCCTCTCCACTCAAGGTAGAGGAAGAAAAGGTGGAGTCATACAAAAAATGGATATAGGACGAGTTACCGCTTTTATAAAGGAGAGATGGGGGGAGAAGGGAGGTTACAGAGAGATACTTATACTTGCATTCCCCTTGATACTCAGCACAAGTGCCTGGACAATACAGCAGTTTGTAGACAGGATGTTTTTGTCCTGGTATTCAGCGGAAACGATTGCAGCCTCAATGCCTGCCGGGTTGCTCAACTTCACCATTGTGAGTATTTTTATGGGCATCGCCTCTTTTGTAAATACATTTGTCTCTCAGTACTATGGTTCCGGACAGTTTGAAAAAATAGGCAGGATTGTATGGCAGGGTTTTTATGTGGGGCTCATAGGCGGACTGGTTAATCTTCTCCTGATTCCTCTGGCCATGCCGTTCTTTAACCTTGTTGGTCATGCAGAGTTGATAAGGAATTACGAGATAACCTACTTCAGGATACTCTGTCTGGGCGCGGCCCCGGCGATATCATCTTCCGCCTTTGCCTGCTTCTTCTCTGGAAGGGGCAGACCCTGGCCTGTTATGTGGCTCAGCCTCTTTCAGACACTGGTCAACCTGCTCCTGGATTACTGTATGATTTTCGGCAGATGGGGTTTTCCTGAGATGGGAATAGCCGGCGCAGGATGGGCAACTGTCATATCCGCTTTTCTTGTATTGGCCGTCTATCTGATTATTCTGCGAAAAAAATCTTTTGATGTTGTATTCGGAACGGTAAGAAACAGGGGCTTTGACCTCCAACTTTTCAAACGTCTGCTGCATTTCGGACTGCCCAACGGAATGCAGTTTTTCGTTGATGTGGTGGGATTTTCCTTCTTTATTCTATTTGTGGGAAGGTTGGGAACAATCCAGTTAGCCGCAACAAATATTGCCTTCAACATAAATACACTCGCATTTATGCCTATGATAGGAATGGGAATTGCCGTAAGTATCCTTGTGGGGCAGAACCTGGGCAGAGATGATATCACTATGGCAGAAAGAAGCGTTTACTCAGGATTTCATCTTACCTTTATTTATATGGCTTTGATTGCATTCTTCTATGTAACCGTACCTGATATGTTCATAAGGCCGTTTACGCCCAGGATACACCCCGGAAATTTTGAAGAGATACATGCTATAGCAGTGATACTGTTGAGGTTTATTGCTTTCTATTCCCTTTTTGATACAATGAATGTCATATTCCTCTCTGCCCTCAGGGGTGCAGGAGATACCCGGTACCTGATAAAAATAATGATAACCGTTTCCGCCCTTGTCCTTGTTATTCCCTCTTACGTGGTTATCGTAATTCTTAACAGGAACATATACTCTGCATGGTTCATAGCAACCGCCTACGTGACGGTACTCGGCTTCGCCTTTCTTTTCAGGTTTCTGCACGGAGGGTGGAAACGCATACGCGTGTAGTATG
>CAYORP010000112.1:0-8004 GCA_964406415.1 uncultured bacterium | reverse complement strand
ATTGTTACGGGTATAATCCCCGGGAGAGAGAAAAAAGAGTTCTGGCTTCTGGCACATCTGTATGAACCTCTGCCTGACGATAATTCTCTCGGTGTTATTGCCAGTATAAGTATCGCAAAAATCCTGAAAAAACTTTTTGATTCGGGGGTTTTACCAGAACCCCGTTTTACCCTACGCCTTATCTCAGGTCTGGAGATGTACGGTTTTGCCGCTTATGCAGACAGACGCGGGAAGAATCTGAAAAATGAGGTAATAGGTGCTATAAACCTTGATGGTTTTGGCTGCAGAAAAGGAGAGGTTGTGGACTACTGGATGAGCCCTCAGGGGTCTCCTTTTTTTGGCAACTACCTCGTTGAAGATATGACAGAAAATATTCCAGTTGATATCCTGCCTGATGTGAACATCACCCTAAAGAAAGAAGGAAACTACTCTGACGATATGTTTCTTGCTGATTCAACAACCGGTATACCAACTGTCTGGCCGCTTACAAGACACTTTTTACACCACAATTCATACCAGACGATGAAGGTTTTAGAACATTCAGTTATCAAACAACATGTGACATTTCAATCTTCTTTCGTTGCCAGAATTATGACAATTGATAAAAAAAATGAGGAATTTTTCTTAAAACAGGCCTGTCTGCGGGCAAATCAGCACCTTCTATCTGAATTTTTGGAGGTAACGGAATCTTTTTCCGAAAAAGGGAAAACAACAGGAGAAGATATCAAAGAAGCAAGAGTAAAGATAGGGTGGTGCTATGAAAAAGAGAGAAAACAGATTGCCGATTTTATGGATGTTGCGTCAGGAGAAACAGTTTCAAAAGCACTAAAACTCTTTTCCAGAACAAAGAAAGACCTCTTGTATGTTTATGGGTTGGCTGATAATAAGAACAAAAATTTCAGTAGACCTTTTTCCGAGAAAAACGACGTCTGGTGGAAAATTGCAGAAACCATTATACCCGCAAGGGTGTCCACTGGTTTTCCCTATGACCTGGCAAAAGTCCCCAGAGAAGAAAGAAAAAAACTGCCTGATAACTGTATCTACGGACCGCTTTCCATGATACTGGCAAACATGGACGGTAAGAAAAACCTTAAGTACCTCATACTACAGGCAGAATGGGAATCAAAAAAGGAGATAACAGCATCAGAGGTAAGAAAATACCTGGGAGCGATAGAATTTCTTTCAGAATACGGCTATATCAAAAACAGATATACCCTGTCAATAAAGAAAAAAAACATTGTCACTGCCTTGAAAAAAACAGGACTTAGACCCGGCGACCTGCTCATTGTCCACAGCGGTCTCTCACACTTCGGGCATATTGAGGGAGGTGCGGATACCGTCATTGACGCATTTCTTGAGGTTCTGGGTAAAGAGGGAACACTGTTGCTGCCGACATTTACAGGTTCTTACATCTACTTCAATGGAGATTGCCTTGCAGGTAGAAAGTGCCATCCTTATGACAGGAATGATACAACCGTAAATGTAGGCAAAATCCCTTCTGTTTTTTTGAGAAGAAAAGGGGTTATAAGAAGTTCACATCCATCTCATTCAGTTGCAGGTATAGGACCTCTTGCAGAAAAATGCCTTATGGAACATCAGCCCTCAGACCCTCCGGTCTGTCGCAGAAGTCCCTTCGGTAAACTTCTGGAATACAGCGGAAAGATGGTATGGTTCGGTGCAGGGCTATCCACAACAACATTTTTCCATTTTCTGGAGGACGAACTTGATATGCCGTATCTTGCAGAGGCAGTCTGCAGGGTAAAAAAGGCAGATGGCAACATCGGGACAATACTGATAAAAAAACACCTTCCCGGACACCGTGATTTTTATCGCAACCCGGCAGAAGAGACAAAGATGTATCAGAGACTACTGCAAAAGGGGCTCGTCATCAAAAAGGCAGAACTTGGATTCGGGGAAATAAAGGTCATTGATACAAGACAGATGTACGAACTCGGGATAGAATCCCTGAAGGAAGAACCAACTCTCCTGCTCTGTGATAATAAAGAGTGTACATTTTGCAGCAGATATAATAAGACAGAAAGGTCTTAGGAGTTATCGGATGAGAACCGATAAAAAACCTGTTGAGAGAAGACGCAGGATTATTTTTAACAATGACGGCTGCGACGTTATCTATTTCCCTGCAGGTACTGAACCAACGCCGGAAAATCTGCTTGCCCTGAGGACATCACCACTTGTTGGGACACAGGTGGATACTATCTTTTACTGCCCAATCAGCGCAGGTTTCAGTTTATTCACTCACAATACAAGGGTTGGAGAGGTTCTGAAATGGGATATAAAAAGAGATGGGAAATCTCTCCAGCCCGATACATTTAACATCGCAGGGAAACTTATCAAGACAGGAACTGATTCTTTACAGGTTATGACAGACTTTGGACACTGCCACAACATTGAAATATTCTTTTCCATGCGGATGAATGACACGCATGATGCCGCTCATACACAGGACAGCCCTTATCCGCTTTTCCCAGCATTGAAGAAGGAGCATCCGGAGTACCTCATCGGTTCACAGGAAAACCGTCCGCCTTATGGAGCATGGTCTGCGGTAAACTATGCGGTTGATGAAATCAGAGAACTGGCATTCAGGTTTCTGGAAGAAGTCTGTGAGAACTATGATATTGACGGCATAGAACTTGACTTTTTCAGACACCCCGTTTTTTTCAAAAACCCTGCATACGGCAGGCCTGCTACCAACGGAGAGATTGACATGATGACATCTTTCATGAAACGCATAAGAAGGATGTCAGATGAAGCAGGGAAAAGACGCGGCCGTCCCATACTTATCGCTGTACGGACACCTGACTCGGTTGAATACTGCAGGATGATAGGACTTGACCTGAAATCCTGGATGCAGGAGAGACTGCTGGACATTTTTATACCGAGCGGATACTTCAGACTGAACCCATGGGAATACAGTGCGAAGATAGCACACACCTGTGGTATAAAGGTTTATGCAGGTCTAAGTGAAAGCAGGGTGGGCGGCGGACACCACAAAGATGTCAGGCGTGCCTCAGACGAGTGCTACAGGGCAAGGGCAGCAAACGCCCTTTCTGCCGGAGCCGACGGGGTCTACATCTTCAATCTTTTTGACCCCTCACGCAAAATCTGGAACGAGATAGGTTCCTTAGAAACCCTTAAGCATCTTGATAAAAAATACTTTGTAACCGTAAGAGGACGCAGGAAAGCGGCAGGTGGAAACTATCCTTATGACGACTTCAACAACCTGCCCACAGTTACCCCTGATGAACCGCTGATTATCAAGCCCGGGGAAACAGCAAAAACTGAGATAACCTGTCACGAAAATACCAGTAACCTACCGGAGATAATACTCACCCTGCGTTTTAAAGAGCAGATTCAGTCAGAGGATGTCAGCGTAAGATTCAATGGTATCAGGTTTGAAAAACCCATATGTCAGGAAAATAAACTGGTTTTTGCCGTTCCTCAGAAAATTATGGTGCAGGGGAAAAACCGTATTGAGTTAACCGTCATGCAGAGCGGCGAGGCCATACTGGAAGATGCAGAAATATCCGTAAGGTATAAAAACAGATAGAGGGAAAAAGGAGATGCTGTAATCCTGAACTGCTTAAAGCATAAACAAAATCTGGCAGAAGGATGCATCCTTTATGGAGGAATCTATGGAAAGAAGAAAAATTAATTTGCCGCCATGCGGCATGTTCATCGGGTCAGGGATTTATCCAATGAGTAAAGATTATCTGCTCTGTACTCTTTATGCACACCAGGGTTGGGCTCCACAAAGTTATTCACCACTGGAAATGATTGAAAAAATTATTGAGGATAACCAGGGTAATCTGGCTCAGTTATGGGGACATTCAAGGGGTTCATCACCCGCAACAGTTGCAAGATGGTTCTATGCACTGGATGAAATCGGCATTGACGTACCAGAACCTGACTGGGAAAATTGCAGATACCTGAAACCGGAAGACTGCGAGATACTTAAGAAATACAGTGGCCGCCGGGGTGCAGGGTTTATCAGATTTATTAAGGCAGCTGCTGAAAAGGGTATCTATACCCTACTGATTTATGCAAACAGCGAACCGCAGTGGTCAGAAAGGTTTAAAGAATCTGGAGACTACTACCTGGGTTATGATTATGGAGAGAATTTTACTCCCGGACTTGATAACAAGGTTATCACAGGGAAGAAGAATGAGAAGTTCAATCTTAAAACACTGGCTGATGGGCTGGTAGAACAGGTAAGGACTCATGTTGAAGAACGGCATAAAACAGGTTGGGGGAATGTTATGGCAACAAGCGGTAATTTTTATGTTGACTACGAAATCCTGGCAGGCACTGACGTTCCCGTAATTGAAGATTTTGCTTTTAAACACTTAAATGTGGCATCCGGGTTGTCGCGGGGACTTTACCGTCAGTACAACCTGCCCCTGTGGGGTTCACATCTTGCACATGAACACTATTCATGGGTTCCACAAAGATACAAACACAAGTTTGATTTACTGAAGACCGCCATGTATCAGAAATATATGGCGGGCTGTAAAATGATTATAAATGAGAGCGGAAACTGGTTTGTTGAAGCATCTTTATGTGAAGATTCTCCAAGGTTTAAATTCCCGCGTGTCAATATTGAACATTCGCTTATCAGAAAAGAACCCTGTTTATACGCACCCTTCATAAAAGAAGCCCGTAAACATTATCGCGAAAACAACTACCATTCAAGGATAAGCCGTAAATACAGAAAGGTTATATCGGATTTTTACAATTTTGTAAAAAATAATGGGACACCTGAAGGTCAGCCTGAGACAACCATTGCTGTTGTTAAAGGCAATTACGACCTCTGCGGAGAAAATTTTAACCCCAACAGTGCTATTGCGGGTTTATATTCTGTGGCGGAGAAAAATCCATTATGGTTTGAAGGTACGCCCGAAAGAGGATGGGACATAGTCAAATATGTATTTTATCCCCTGCCTCCCGTCCTGAAACCATACCATAATCTTTTCCTGTCCGGGACACCTTACGGAATGGTGGATATAGTAAGTTTTGCCAGAGATAATGTCAGTGCGGAATTCCTTAATGCCAACTACAAGGCCTTACTGTTTTCCGGATGGAATACATCATCAGAAAAACAATATGAAACATTAAAACAATATGTCGCCAACGGAGGGAAACTGTTTATATCCATCCCCCATTTTTCTACCAACAAAGACAGAAACTACATCTCATATACGGTTAAGGAACTGGTCAAAAGCGGAGACCTCTCCGAACTGTGCGGAGTGAGAGTGAATGGATGCGGAAAACGTTTCTACTGGGCAACCGCACCGTATGATTCAATAGGACCGGGTTTCAATTTCCCCCGCCGTTTCGGCGTAATGATGGCGCGTATGGGAAATATAGAGATTACCGGCTCAGAGGTAAAAACTCTGGTTGTGGATGATGAAGAAGGGTCCCCTATCCTTTTACGGCATACGTTAGGCAAAGGAGAAGTCTTTTTTCTTAATACATGGGACTATCCAGGCGGTCTTAACAGGGATGAAGGGCCCGGCGGTTTTATCAACTCCAAGGGGCTCATTGGCACTATCTACCGCTATATCGCCCAACTTTCTCGCGGCAGTGTATGGATAACCGATAACCAGCAGGAACCGGGTGCTGAATGTGAATATATCAACTATTCTTATTTCCCCGGTACGGATACAATATGCCTTTTAAACATTGATTTTAAAAGAAAACATCGCTTCTTTCTGCACCATTTCGGCATAGTTGACAGGATTGAAATCTCTCCTTCCGAATTCCGGACCCTGAAAACTATCAGGAACAACTGAATGCGATTTCCCGCCCCGAGAAAGCCAGCAATTTGAAAAGGACTGCGGAAATGGAATATAATACCTACTGAAAAATATAAGGATACCAATAAAACTGAATTGGAGGAATGATGTACGACGCAATAGTTTTAGGTGGAGGACCTGGAGGTTACCCCTGCGCCATAAGGTGCGCCCAGTATGGCCTGAAAACCTGTTTGATAGAGGAAAAAGAACTCGGCGGAGTCTGTCTGAATAAAGGGTGTATCCCGACAAAATCCCTTTTCTCAATATCAGAAGAGATAGGCAATTCAAGGTTCAGGGCAATAAACAGGAAGTCTTCTTTTGAATGGGGCAAAATCATCAACGAAATAGAAACTGACGCCGTGCGAAGACTGAGAACCGGCGTGGGATTTCTGCTCAAACAGAATGGTATTGACTTTTTGCAGGGACAAGGACATATAGTAGAAAAAAACAGGGTGAGAATTGGGGACCGAACCATTGAGGGGAAAAATATTGTTATTGCAACAGGGGGAGTCCCGCTTATTCCAGAGATTTTCCGGAACGAAAGAAGAATTCTGACAAGTGATGACCTGTGGAGTCTTGAAAACCTGCCTGAAAGCATCGCCATAGTGGGCGGAGGTGTTATCGGCTGTGAGTTTGCATCCATACTGAGCAGGTTCGGGGTTAAAATAACCCTGTATGAAATGACCGGGACACTACTGCCCGGCAGAGACACAGCAGTGGCAGAAACGCTTGAAAAATCTCTAAAGAAAGCAGGAATCAATGTTATTACGGGGGAAAAAATAGAAAGCCCTGAAGAAATATCTGAAGAAAAAATACTCATGGCTGTAGGCAGGGCATCAAATACATCGGCAGCCGGAGATATTGGTCTGGATATGGAAAACGGTGGGATAAAAACCGACAGCCGGATGAAGACAAATGTAGAAAATGTTTATGCCGTAGGAGACGTCAATGGAAAATTCCTTTATGCTTATGTTGCTACAAAAGAAGCAATGACAGCCGCTGATAATCTATCAGGCAAAAAAGATTCTGAGATGGGCTATGAAAACATACCCGAAACGATATTTTCACATCCTGAAATAGGACTGTGCGGCTTGACGGAAAAGCAGGCATTAGAAAAAGGCATAACCGTCAGTATCGGCAGGTTCCCATACACTGCCTCGGGAAAAGCGTACGCTGAAAAACACACCGAGGGGTTTGTGAAGATGGTAGCGGATGCGAACAATGGAGAAATTCTGGGTATTCACATCATAGGAAAGGGGGCAACCGAACTGGTCTCTTTTTCAACGCTTGCTATAAAAAACAAACTGAAGGTCAAAGACCTTGAGGAGATACTGTACTGTCATCCAACCTATGCAGAGGGAATAATGGAAGCAGTGGAAGATGTCAATAAAAGGAGCATTCACCTTCCACCCAAAAAATAGCCAGACACAAAGTAAAAGCTCAGTGAACCACGTATCTGGAAAGGTAAAAGGATGGCGGTTTCCGGTCTCGGAAACAGCCCTTAGGGCTTGAGCTCCAGCACAGACAAGAACTACGGCGAAGTCTGACGCTCGGAGAACTCACCCTCCACCGCTCTGAAAAACGAGTTCAGGAGGGTTCAGACAACTCCGAGTAAGGTGATTAGTCAGACCGCTTATGCTCTTCGCCTTGTCTTGGTACTGTGCTTTCGCACTCGCCTTCAACCGCATCACTTTTGCCTGATGGTAGTCACTGAGTAGATATGACACAGAGGATGGAAAGCGGAGATATTTTGAAGATAATGTCTATTATTCAAGGTCGGGGCCAAGTATCCCGTAAGACCAGAGGGTTGAAGGCGAGTCTACCTTTTGGGGTTCGGGCAGTGCTCCCGGTTTGAAACTGCCTGCAATTTTCAGGGAAGCATCTACAATTTTCCTGCCTGCTGAAATTTCAAGATTGGAGTAACTTGTCAGGATAGTTTCATACCCGCCTCCAGATGGTTTGAACGCCTCTTCATCAGGCACGTACCCGACACACCCGTTTGCCAGTTCAACAACAAACGTCAGTGGGAATTTACTGCCTTTCTTTATTTCCAATCCGGGTGAACAGAAAAATTCCGCGGGGTTTGCCAGAAATACCACCGGGCCCGTCTGAATACCCTGTACCTCCACTCTTACCTCAGGCTGTTTTTCATAAAGGTAGTCTGCTATCAGAAGTTCTTTTGCGAACGTCC
>CAYORP010000111.1:0-6461 GCA_964406415.1 uncultured bacterium | reverse complement strand
TGCCGTCACACTCAATACGCGCCGTCACCTCACCCTGTTTTGCCGCTGATAAAAGAACATCTCCTGTTCTGGGACTGACACAGAAGCCTATGAATGGGCGGTCATCTGAATGGACGTGCCACTGAGGACCTTCGGTAGAGGCGTTCATCCATCCAATTCCATCAGGGGTTATGTAGTGTTTCCCTTCAACAGAGGTATTTACCCACCCGATAGCTCCTGAGTCCAGTATATACCTTACTGTTTCATCTCTCGGCAGGGTATCAGTATCCAGTATGACCATTGTGTTTCTTGCCTCCTGACCGTGGGACAGTTGCTCCAGTGTAATAAGTCTTATATTTAGCCCGTCAGGCGGCGTACTTATGGAACCTTTTATAAGATGGAAGGGGTGCCTTTGATAATCCGCAACAACGTTATCCTGCAGAGCAACGGGGGATTTGAGTATCGTCATCCTTCCGCAGGTGGCGTCCCATGCAAGAGGGGATACCTTATCCTGATAGGCGGTTTTGCCATCAGCCGGGAAGGCAATTTTTTCAACCTCACTCAATCCAGCCTTTTTCATAAGAGAAAAGGCAAGTTTCGCCGCATTGTGGTAGTCCTTAAATGTTTGCCCAATTTCGGTCTTCCACAGTTTTTCAATGTTATCGGTCAGGTATTTTTCATCAATAAGCCCTATTATCTTTCTGTATAACCCCTTGTTGTCCATTTTTTCTCCTGTAGGTTATATCCAGAATACGGAGTTACCCGTCATCCCTGTAAAATAGTCAATAACAAACCAGAGAGCAGCCGCCACATATTGACCGAGAATAAGTCCAAGGAAGAAAGGCTTCATTCCGGTATATATTTTTACTCCACCGTATCTCATTATCAGAGACTTTAAAAACCATGCAGTAAAGATGGAAAACCACAGATACTGGATCCATATGCTGGAACCGACAATCCATCCAATAGGGTGGAGATGCCACCATAAGAACCTGGCCCTCATAAAAAGTAACATTCCCATTACTGAAGCACCTATAATCTTATTTACCCATCCTGAGAGATTTGCTCCTCCAGGGTTGACAATATACTCTTTCGCAAAGTTGAAACCTACCTGAGGGCCTGCTACAAAATACCAGTTATTAAGATTAATGCCTCCATATCGGTAGCCGATGAACAGACTTACCACAAGCGTTGTAACTAAAGCGGTAATAACGGCAGTCAGCATTGCCCAGAAGATTCTGTTGCGGCGGTCTCTAATCCGTTCCGATATTTTAAGAGAGTTGGAGGCAGCGGACATAACGAAGGTACGGATATCTGCTGAATATGCAAAGGTGAACCCGAGTGACGCAAGCCCCGACGAACCTATTGCATTTGACCCCACTGAGGAAACCAGTTGGGCTGATGCTATCCCAGGTGCGATAAGTGTGGGAACCCCACCCTCAATTACTACACGGGTCACGCCGAGGAAGATAACCAGCATAATGATAATAAAAATGATTGCCATAAGAGGAGAAAGTCCTGAAAGTGAAAGCCATACAACCATAAAAACGAGAGAGACAAGAAGGACAATAAGTGCGGTTCTGAACGGCAGTATTTCTCTACTGTCGTCAACTTCAGCGTTGAAAAATGCTTTTCTGAAGATGTCCTGAAGGTGTTTACGAGCCACCCAGAATATGAAAAAGACATAAACAAAAATAGCCCCTGTGCCAATGTGGTTAAATATTACATTAGGGCTTCCGTAGACACCCATGTTTTCGGTGGAACTGAGGCCAACGATATTAATCCATCCGGTAAGAGATACAGTCAGGAGGGCAAAAAACCAGAGACTGAACGAAACATCCTTGCTTGCAAAAAAGAGAAAACCTATTACAGGGAAACTTATTCTGAACCAGAGTTTTTCTGTATTGCGGAAAATATTTATGTAGTTGGCGAGATTAGGTGCAGGTATCAGAGGATTATATCTGTGGAGGGCTATTATTGTACTGATGGTAAATGGGATAATAAAGCCGAGCCACATAGTTTTGTTCCGCAAAAGGACAAAACCACGTTCGTCAGTCTTTGCCATCTCAAGGGGTATCTCGGCAAGCGGAAATAGCAGACGTTCTCTTTCCACCCACTGTTTTCTCATAAGAATCGGTATACAAATCATTGTAAGATAGAGCGAGATGAGAAATGGAAACCATGCAATAAGGGGTGAAACCCATGCTCTCCAGGGGATTGCCTGGTTTCTGGGGATTCCTTCAAAGAAGCCTTCAATGGAGGCCTTATCCTGTGGCATCATCCACTGCTTCAAATACGGTCCAAGTATTTCTTCCCAGTGGTTTTGAGAACTGGCATAATACTTGGGTGCCGCGATGATTGGAAGAAGATAAGAACCAAGTCCCATTGTAACTACAGTGCATCCTACAAACCCCATTATGTACACCCCGAGCAGTTCTGCCTCGGTGAAACTGAGATTTTTGAGAAGATTCAGAAATAATTGCAAAAACAGCAGTAGTATGAAGAATAGGAATACCGCAGCAACGGCCATATGGTCAATTGCAAGGGATGATGCATGTATCACGTTGCTTGAATACTGGTCCATCACCGCAGATATAGCGGTAAATGAGGCACCGGCTATAAAACTGCGTATTGTTAAAAAACTATCGTTTTTTTTGGTTTCCAAACTTGACCTTCTTTGAAAAATCATACCCTGTTTTTTTCTCTCCTTTTTAAGATTGGGTCTTGATAATTATCTCTACAGCATGTTTCAAATCTTTTGCTGTGTGGTCAGGTTTAAATTCCCATTCTTCTGTCTCTTCAGAACTCTTTGTTTTGCCCGAGAGTACAAGTATTGTTTTCGTTCCCGCGGATTTGCCTGCCTGTACATCTGTATCGGAATCTCCTATGAAAAAGGTTTTCTGCAGGTCTATGCCTCCCAGTTCCTTCTGGGCTCTATAAAAGGAGCCTGGTTTTGGTTTTCTGCACGCGCAGTTTTCTTCAGGGGTATGGGTACAGTAGTATATCTTTTCTATCTCAACCCCCTGTTTTTTCAGAACTTCCAGCATTTTTTTTGTGAGGCCATCAAGAGATTTCTTGGTGAACAGCCCTTTGTTTACCCCTGCCTGATTTGAGATTATGACCAGGCGGTAGTTATGTTTGGAAAGTATTTTCAGTCCCTCAATGGCACCCGGGATAAACTCAAATTCATTCCAGTTTTTTATATAGTCATCGGGTGTGAATATGGATATTACTCCGTCCCTATCCAGGAATACTGTTTTTGCTGGCATTATTTTGAAGGTTGTCGGAAAAAAGGGAGGGTTTCTTCCAGTCCGAACATAAGGTTCATGTTCTGAACTGCCTGACCTGCTGCACCCTTTACAAGATTGTCAATGGCCGATACGACAACGAGGGTCTTTTCATCAACAATCTTTATTCCAATGTCACAAAAGTTTGTGTCTGTTACGTTTTTCACGGCGGGCGAGACGCCGTAGTTCATCATCCTGACAAATGGTTCTTTTTCATAGGTATCTTCATAAAGAGTCTGCAGATATTCTGCCTTACTATTACTTTTCAGGGTTACATAACAGGTTGAAAGTATACCCTGATTATATGGCACGAGATGGGGAACGAAGATTACATGATGGGGGTTGTCCGAGACACCGCTGATTACCTCATCCATTTCAGGTACATGGCGATGTTCGGCTATCTTGTATGCTTTTATATTCTCATTGCACTCAGGGAATATATTGTCCGGTCCCGGTTTTCTTCCTGCTCCGGTAACTCCACTTTTTGAATCCGCTATTATCCTGTTTTCTATAAGTCTGTTTTTTACAAGCGGAAGTACAGCAAGTATTACTGATGTCGGATAACAGCCCGGATTAGCGATAAGACTGGATTTTTTGATTCTATCTCTATTGATTTCAGGCAGACCGTAAACGAACCTGTCATTAAGTTCCGGGTGTTCGTGTCTAACATACCATTTTTCATAGGTTTGAAGGTTTTTGAATCGAAAGTCCGCACTCAGGTCAATCACCTTTTTGTTTATTTCTACCAGCGGAGGAACAAATCTCATTGAAACTGTGTGTGGGAGGGCGAGAAATACAGCGTCGCAGTTTTTTTCTATATCTTCCCAATCGGGGGTATTGCCACACCTTAGACTTATGAGGCCTTTTAGTTTGGGGATTAAATCTGTTATTTCGGGAGTGCCTTTTTCGTTTGATTGCGAGACGAAACCTCTTGTTATTTCCACTTCAGGATGCGCCACAAGTATCTCTACAAGTTTCTGTCCCGTGTATCCTGAAACTCCGAATATTCCTGCCCTTATCATAGGGAAATATCCTCATAAAAATATCCCTCAATCCCCCTTTGCAAAAGGGTAAAATACCCAGAGAGTTCTCCCCTTAGAAAAAAGGAGGAGAGGAGGGATATCATCTCTTTGTCCACTGGAACTTCTTTCTTGCCCCTTTCTGTCCGTATTTTTTACGTTCCTTCATTCTCGGGTCCCGGGTGAGAAGGCCGTGTTCGCGCAGTTGCGTGGTAAGTGAAGGATTGTATTTTACAAGGGCTCTTGATATGCCAAGTTTTACCGCATCTACCTGTCCTGTAGGTCCTCCGCCGGTAACCTTTACATTTGCATCAAACTTATTCTCCATGTCGGATACCTTAAAGGGTTTCATAATCTCCTCTTCCTGATAGAAAATAGGGAAATATTCTTTAAGGGCTTTTCCGTTTATGAGAATTTTACCGGTTCCCTTTTCAACAATTTTCACTACTGCAGTACTCGTTTTCCTTCTTCCGATGCCGATTATTTGTTCTGTCATTTACCATCTCCTGTTCTATAAACTCTCAAGCGCGTCATTGCGAGCTGTTTTTGGGCGAAGCAATCTCGCGGGATTGCCGTGTCGCTTCTCGCAATGACAAATTGCAAGCAGTTAAACAATAATCTAAAATTCCGACATAAGGATTATAGAGATGAGGAATAAGAGAAAAGGAAAGGGGAGAGGTGCGAGTGCGGAAGGGCAGTAATAAGACAAGGTGAAAAGCAAAAGCGTTCGGACAATTACCTTACTCGGAGCTGTTTGAACCATCCGAAGATTGTTTCTCAAAGCGTAGGATGGTGAGTTCTCCGAGAGTCCGATTTCACCGTAGTTCTTATCTGCTCTGAAGCCCAAGGCTCTGTCTGTTTCCGAGCACCGAACCCGCTTTCTTTTCTCTATTTTCCCTTATGTCAGAATTTCTGACAATAATTTTAGGAGATTTCGGCGAGTTTGTCAAATTGTTCTTCCAGAACTGCGTAGAGATTTTTATACAGTCCGTAGAATCTGTTATAAACAGCATGGTTTTTTTTGTCGGGTTTTAAAAGACTTTTTTCGTCTTCTTTTATAATTTTTCTGCAGGCAGTGGTAACGTCTTTATATAACCCTGTACCCACGCCTGCAAGAATGGCTGCTCCGTATGAAGGCCCTTCTTCTGAAGAAATCCTTATGGTACTTCCATTAAATATATCTGCCATCATCTGACGCCACAGACTGCTTTTTCCACCTCCACCAGAAATTCTGAACCGCGCACCTGCAGGCACTCCTATCTCCTTCATTATACTTACACTGTCTTTCAGCCCGTAGGCTACTCCCTCCATTACGGCCCTGACTATATGTTCTTTTTTATGTTTCAGGGAAAGTCCGAAAAATACGCCCCTTGCTTCCGGGTCGGGATAGGGGCATCTTTCGCCTGTGAGGTAAGGCAGGAAGATAAGTCCTTCACTTCCCGGAGGAACATTTTCTGCGAGAGAAGTCATAGAATCGTAGGTATACTTTGAATCCTTTCCGTCTGTAAAAAACGTATCTCTCAGCCAGCGGAAAGAACCACCTGCTGAAAGCATAACCCCCATCAGGTGCCACTTGCCCGGTACAGCATGACAGAATGTATGAAGTCTTCCTTTCGGGTCTGTGGAGCCCTTATCGGAATGGGCAAAGACCACCCCGCTGGTTCCAAGTGAAACTGAGACAAGCCCTTCTTCAACTATCCCGTTTCCCACTCCTCCTGCCGCCTGGTCTCCCGCCCCTGCAACAACGGGTGTCCGTTCCTTCAAACCTGTCATTTCAGAAACCTCTTTTGTGATGTATCCCGTTATCTCAGTTGATTCAAAAGATTCAGCAAGCAGTGTTTTTGACAGTCCAAGTTTTTCAAGTATTTCATCAGACCATCTTCTTTTCCTGACGTCAAACAGAGAAGTCCCCGAGGCATCTGAAACGTCCGTAGCGAATTCTCCTGTTAACAAAAACCGTATGTAGTCTTTGGGCAGCAGTATCCTAATTATTCGTTTATACACCTCTGGTTTATTGTTGCGCATCCAGATAATCTTTGGTGCCTGAAAACCAGTGAGTACAGGGTTACAGGTGATGTTCAGGATTCTTGATTCTCCTACAGTCTGCGTTATCTCTTTACACTCTTTCGCTGTTCTCTGGTCGCACCACAGTATGGCGGGGTGGATAACCCCGTTT
>CAYORP010000110.1:0-6040 GCA_964406415.1 uncultured bacterium | reverse complement strand
GCTGCCTTTGTCCGAATTCTATTGCCCCTGAAGCCCTTGCCTTGCCTACTCCCTTCAAATCCATTGTCAGGTCGCCTTCGCCTGAAATATACAGTGCGTAGGACGGCGGTATTTTTGTATGCCCTTTTGTCATTATCCAGCCTTCTCTCTGCGGTTTCTGCGGACATATCCACGCTTCAAGAGTAATCTCCTCAAACTTGTTCAGGGAAGGGGTACTGGGAACCTGCAGGAACTTTACTGCACCGTCCCTTCCAAAGTCAAGGGCATGACCCTGTCGCCCAAAACGCCCTGTTGTCCATTCAGGAATTACAGTCTTCCATGGTTGCTTTCCGTGGTTATTATTGCCGCTGATGTCTTGCGGCTCTCCTGAACCTTCATCCATCTTCAACAGCAATACAGTGTAAGCATCGTTCGTAAAATCTCCTTCGTCAGCGTAACTCTCACAATGGTTCATTACGGAAAATAAACAAAGTATCAACACTGACAGAAAATATATGTATCTCATTGCTCAATCTCCCCTGTTTTGCAAAAAATTTTACAGCTACGCATTATTTTAGAAGAATTGTGTGCCACAATCAGGTTTGTATCTCATAATGAAATTATTTATCCGGCTTAAGCCATTTATCTACCTCTAAAGTGTTATGTTTACTGGTATCAAAAGCCGTTTTCGGTTTCCATTCCACGTGCCAGTCAAAGAAAAGAAAATTGGCTCCATTGCTGTGCCAATAGAAATCATTACTTCCATTCAAAATCCAAAAAGTGCCCAAAAAAAGATTATTCTTGGTATCTGCCACTATTATCTTGCCCGATGGATTGTTGATACGGTTCAATTTGGTTCGCGTGTAGAGACTATACCAACCCATATTTGTTGGATTCCCAGAACCGTTATATGTTCCTAAATAGACATTATACTGATAGCAGAATCCCCAGTATTTTGCAACAGTACGCGGGTAACTGGGACAGCCGTCTTTTAAGATTTTATCTGAATTTCGCGACGAGAAATATTTGAGACCATAACTGTAAAGTTTGTACCAGGGGACTGAATATCCGCCAGGAAAAGGTTCGTAGGCGGCGGGCAGCCAGCCGTCATAATCATCAACATAGAAACTTAACGCTAATCCTATCTGTTTTAAATTACTTATACAACTTACCGCCCGTGCCCTTTCCCTCGCCTGTGAAAGGGCAGGAAGAAGCATAGCGGCAAGTATTGCTATGATTGCAACTACTACCAGAAGTTCAATAAGCGTGAAGCCGGACGACCGCACCAATATCCTTTTCTTCATTTTTTCACTCCTTTCCTGTTTCTAATACAGGAATCCCTTATCAGCAGTTCTGTCGGCAGAATTTTTGTCTGCTTGGAATTGCTGTCGTTACTATTCTCTATCGCATTAAGCAGTAAAGATGCTGTTTCTTTCCCCATCTCGTATATGGGTTGCCTAACAACCGTAAGGGGAGGATTCAGATGGGAAGCGGCTGGAAAATCATCAAAGCCAACAACTGACAGGTCTTCAGGAATTTTTTGATGATACTTTTTCATTACTTCCAGCAGTATTAAAGAAATGCTGAAACCTCCGGTAATGAGCGCTGTAGGGGATTTTCCTGTTTTTTGCCATGTAATGAAAATATCTTCCACTTCGTCTTTCCATTCCTTTTTTGAGGGCAGCATATAGGCGTACTTATTTGAAGTGCTGTTTGCCCTGCGTTGGGCTTTGAAACTCTCGAATCGTTCATGACTGTCATAACTGGTGGGAGAAACACCGATGTAAGCTATATCGCTGTGTCCGAGCGAGAATAGATAATCAAAGGCTGATTTTATTCCGTTATAGTTATCCACCGTAACGCAGTTTATGTC
Source organism: uncultured bacterium (assembly GCA_964406415.1). Taxonomy (GTDB): domain Bacteria; phylum Ratteibacteria; class UBA8468; order B48-G9; family JAFGKM01; genus JAFGKM01. The sequence goes on along the minus strand of CAYORP010000110.1, from coordinate 4,188 downwards.
TTCCCATCCAACGTTAGAACCCACCACGACAAAAGGTATTTCAGACATTGCAAGCTTATGGAGAAGATTTACATTTTCTCCCCTTCTTGTTTTTACAAGGATCATACCTCTGCTCCTGAAGTTGCCATCCTCAACGGCCCTGCTCAATTCATCTGCGTCAAAATGCTTCATGGACAGGAAATATCCTGTATTTTGAAGTTCATCGTAAAGTCCCTTCAAAAGTAGATTTTCATAAAAGGATTGCCCCGCAAGATCCCATGGCGAAAAAATTACAACTTCTTTTTTCTGCTTATTCCCGGGGACGATAAACGTTCCTTTTCCGGGCACGCGGGACAGAAGTCCTTCATTAACCAGATCGGACATAGCCCTTCTGACTGTTCCTCTGCTCACGTTGAATTCACTACTGATTCTTTCTTCAGGGGGAAGAATATCAATATTCTTAAGAGTATACTCCTGGAGGAGGTTTTCAACGTAATTCCGGACTTTTTGGTGAAGTGTAACTATGCCTTTATGATTTGCCATTATTTAGTCCTATGTGCAAACATTATAAACTTTGTATGAACATTGTATATCATCTTTAATTTCTTGTCAAGTTTTTTTTTGCTTGGGGTTGAACTCTCTTTTTCCTGTCGGTTTCAGTTCTGCCGCAGATACTCTCTCATCGCTCAAAGAAATCCATGTATCTCAGGGCGTCACTCCTCGTTTCTGCATGTACACTGAGAACCATTCTCCCTGAGCCTCTGTATTTTTTCCACAAATCAACCGCCATCTCGGGACATGAAGCACTTAACCACAGCCCTTTTCCCAGAGCATCAATCTTCCTGTAAAGTGCTGTCCAATCTTTATTCTCATTGCCCGTCCCCGCAACCCATTGCACAACGCCTATCTTTTCAATGGAACAAATGGACTCTGTGTGTTTTATGTTGCCCGGTCCGTCGAGATGATATTCTACGGCGTCAAGACGTTCTATCTCCTGCCTGAGATATGGCATTGCAAACTCGTCAAACTGTTCCCTTCCTATACTGAACCCGAAGTCACACTGGGGAACACCTATGATTCCATCAGCATAGAATCCGTGCCTTGTTACTCCGCCGTACCGCTCAAACTCAAGAATTTTTATGAATTCGTCTATCAATTCATTATATGCGTTTAGAATCTGTCCCATCGCCCTGTGCACCCCGGCAGGATTGTCATAGAAATCCAGCATCAATTTCGTCGTCCCCTGATTTCGTCGAGTGTATCAAGGTTACCTCCGGATGTAACTTCGCCGAATATCATCTTTTCTGAACATCTGCGCTTGATGCATTCGCAAAGGCTGGCCCATCTTTCCCACCATACGGAATCACGCCGGAACCTTAAATTTACGTTGTTCATATCATTAATGAAAGGATACTGCAGTATCAGTTCCCCATGGTTCACGAGTTTCTTTTATTTCTGTCCCCAAAAGGGCAGGGAAAAAACCTGTCATCAAAGAAGGGGTAAAGTAAGGAACCGAACCACAGAGGAACTCAACACTTTCTGCCCAGCGCAGGGCCTGTTCCACGACCTCATCAGGGCTATGGGTAAATGCCGCACCCCATGCAGGAGGTTTGACCGCCTCAAATCCCCGCTTCGGAACAATGGCCCGGATAATGGGACGTCCAAGTTTTCCTTCCCAGAATAATCCCCAGTTCTTCCACACATCTTCAAAATCCCTTCTGAATTCAAGTTTCATCCTTTTTCTTTCTCCCCAGTTCTTTCAGGACGCAGATTATGCCGTGATAATGCCTTTTCTGGTATTCCCTGACAAGTTCCGGTGTAGTGAGGTCGGTCAGAGAAGGTTCTGCGTTTTTAGCCCCGTCGTGTTCAAGGTCAAAACCGTATATTCCCTTTTTGAGATATAGCCAGGTTGACAGGCTTCCCGCCGAACAAGCAGGAGAAAGTTTTATCTCTTTTTTTTCACCGGGGTACATACCCTCAGTATATGCTTTGGCGAGTATCTCTGATTTCTTCCTGAAACGAGCGTCGCCTGTCGCATATTTTGAGAAGATAAAACAGGCACCGCAGATGGAAGCCAGCGCATGGAAAGAAACAACGGCAACAGGCTTGACTTCATTGATAAATTTTACCACTCCTTTTGTTTCAGGTTCTGATTCCGGCGATTTACCTCTATATGTTGAGGAATCCGGGTCGGAACTTATTAATCCATAGCCATATTCAACTTCACTCCATTTTGCGTCAAAGTTCCGGTTGATGTCCACACCGGTGGCGTTGCATCTGAGATACCACGGACATCCGTGAACGAGGCGTTCTCTTTCATCAATATTGACGGAGGGTAATACTGCAATTCCTGTTTCATCAAGCAGATTTCTGTTATTTTTAAGGATTTTTTTCAAGGCGGGCAGAAGAAGTTCAGGTCCTGATTCGCCTGCATGTACAGTACCTATAAAGGCAATCATTCTTCTGCGGTTTCCTGCTATGAGTCCGTTTATCTCGTTTCCTTTGACCGTCGTCCCGAATTTTTTCTTTTGCACATACCCCTTGTATTGTCCCAGAATGGTATCCATGTACCTTTCTATTTTTTCCTGAGGCCACCATACTTCAGGATCGCGTACACGCACCGGCACAGGTCCGGTAGGATAACAAAGGCCTGAAAGCGCAACCCAATAGGAATACGTCCGACAAACAGCCACTTCTTTGTCTATAAACTCATATTTACGGTGGTTAAACTCTGTTAGAGGACCCATAAAAATTCTTTTTGCATTACGGTGGTCAGAACCATTAAAAAACTCCGCATAATCCTTGCCAAATTCAAAATCAGGTTCTGTTTTCCTGTACACGCGAATGATAGGACGCGTTCTCTTCCCTGTTGTCGATGAAAAGAAAGGCGTACTCTTATAAAAAGTGAGACGCACTCTTTTGTTCGCAACATCTGCTTTAAGTTCAGAAAATGATTTTCTAACCATGGTCCTGTATTCCTCCGCTGCTAAACTGGAGTGTTCTTCTTCCTCTCCTGTCTGTTTCGATTAGTCTTGCCCTAAGTGAAGCACATTCCACCTTCTCGGTCTCTAATCCGGATCCCACTCTCTTTTTTATCCAGCCGGGTATCGTCTGCATGGTGTGTTATATTAACCTGACATCCTCCATTTAACTTTGAAAAAGAACTGTTTTTACTCTAAATACTGACTTACTGCTCACATTTTACTCCGGTATATCTTCCATATCAAATGAATTTTTGCAAAACACTCCTGATTTTTCCTCATCCACAAACAAACCCTCTGTTTTCCATCTTTTACTGTCGTTTTTAAAAATGCCACCCCCCTTTGCCGTATGTTTAACCGGCGGTCTTATATCCTGCGGGATTCTTTCTTTCAACTACCCAGGCGCAGGACAAAGTCTGTGTATCTTCTGCATAATGCCTTGCCATAGATGTTCATTTATCGTTGTCTCTGCCAGAAGCAAGTAATAATACCGTGCATGTTTGATGAACCTTCCGCCCAACTTTATCAGTTTCAACTGTATCGTGCGCAACGACCATCTCTTTAATGGTATCCCACACTTTGTCTTAACCAGGGAGAAGAATAATGTTGAAACAAAGTTCCCTATTGCTTCTGAACGACTACTTCAGGTAATTAAGGAACAGATTAAATGTTCTTCAGATACAGTTTATTTCTTCACCGACGCATCAGGTAAACATGTAACATCCAACAAGGTTGACCACTGGCTGGAGAAGACGGCAGCTAAGGCAGGAGTTATGGATATAACCTGCAACGATTTTAGGAGAACATTCTGCAGCAGACTATACTGGATGGGATGTCATCCTGTGTTCGTCGAATATCTGATGGAACACACAGTTAATGGTATACATGCTCGTTATCTTGTGCATAATCTAAGCGAGATTTATAGGGAATTGCTCAGGATTGAAGAAGAAAAGAAGCAAAAAGTTTGGCATACAGTTGGCATACATTTCCAATGATTCCCTGTTTTTCTCGTTTGTTTACGCTAACTTAAAAGGTTCCAACCTACTTTTAAGTTTTTGTCTCTGAAGTCAATGTTTTACGTTTACAATTCACCTCTTTTGAAGTATAATAAAGTTTAATGGAAGAAAAGCCTGTTTATTTCACAAGGCATGCTGCAAAGCGGATGATAGAAAGGAACGTTAAAGAAGACGAGGTTATCCACACTATCAAAAATAGACAATGGCAACCT
>CAYORP010000109.1:0-2781 GCA_964406415.1 uncultured bacterium | reverse complement strand
CCGATTCTCAGCATACCAACTGTTCAACCGCACCTTATCCGGCCACAACACCGTATCGTAATACAACTCTGCTACTTCTACGGGGGGATGAACCCCTTCCATACTTACCATCAGTACCCTTACCCCGAGGCGGTGTTTGTCTGCTTCCTCCTGTATGCGTATCTTCAAAAGGTCGCCCAGGTCAAGCCGCTTCACGCTCATTATTTCAAAGAAGTCCACGTGCATTACCATTTCTGTAAACTGGTTATATACAAGATTCTGTAAGACCATCTCAGGGTCTGCGTGCTCGTAACAGTATTCGTAGAGTCTGTCAGGGTCAATCTGGTAGTAAATCCACATGGTTACAGATAGAAAATTGACCGGAACCGTACCCGATGAAACTGAGGTATCAGACCCTTCACTGCTGGCAATTATCCAGTTAAATTCTTCCTCATAGTGTTTCTCGGTCCATATGAACCGGGCGCCTTCTTCACCTCGCAATCCTACCTGCACGTTTTTAACCCTGTCCACATCAAATATTCTCGCTTTGCCTACCGGGAATGGGAACTTAAAGTGTAGCCCTGGACCGAATACCTGACCGTTGTTTACAGGCTTACCGAGGAATTCAATGAAGGCGCGCTGGTATGGTTTTATAATGATAATACAGGTTAGTATATACAGTAAGAAGCCCTGGAGCAGAAGCAGGGGAATAATGCGCTTCTTCAAAAATTGATAAAACCATGTCTGTGTAATACGAAAACCAAACTGATAGTCCAGAATTTCCGAGAAGATAGGTATAACCTCTTCCGGGGTGGAAAGAAGCAGAAGGATGCGCGAATCAAAAGCAAGACGTTTTTCCTCTTTTTTTGTGCGGTAAAAGGAGACGAGCAGGTTCAAAAGGTATTCCACTCCTACAATGAACAGTAGAATGTTCAGCAGGTAGAAGAAAAACCACTCCACCTTTGGAAGTTTGAAGATTCTAAAGCCGATGGAGACTGCAATCAGAAAGCAGAACAGGGCATTTACTCCAAGATATGCCCCGGCAACACGCATCTCTTTCCATGGGTCACGTCTTGCTATTCCCAGGAGATAACGGGAAAACAAAAAAATCAGAAATGTCAGGCCTATCAACAACAGAGGTACCGCCTGATGCACGGTATAAGATATAGGTTTACCTTTGAATGTTAAAATAATTTTTGCAGGGAGATATAGCAGTGCTAATGCCAGAAACAGGGCAACTATGGGAATTAACCATTTCTCAGTTTGTTTCAGTCTTAAAGAAGAGACCAGTAAACTGCTTTCTTCTCCTTTAAACATTCTACCTTCTCTTTTGGTCAGTTCCTCTGCTTCTTCTCTTTCAAGTAGACTTCTGTACCGCTGGTGATATAGAAGAAAAATCAGGGCGGAAATGGGAATCCCAACAGCGCTGTGCAGTGCTTCAGTCAATGCCAGAGGTGTTCCCAGCCGGCTGTAAAGGAAATAGAATGCAAGACTCAGAAACGATTGAAAACCCAGTGCTGTAAGTCCCAGTTGAAAACCCCTGCGCAGTTTATTCTTTTCGTCCAAAAAATCCTCCTTCAACTCAATTCACGGTTTTCCCAGAAACTCCATCCGAGGAAAAGCATCGCCGTGCAGTAAATGGCTGTATATTTAACAGCATCCCAGATGTATGAACCGGTCAGTTTCTCCCCTTTTGTCCATACTTCTTCAACCCAGTAAATCTGGAAATTTGGTATTAACGGATATATTATACGTATCAGAGGTTTGTCTGTCATATCACCGAGGAAATAACTGGCTGTCAGGCCTGCCATAAATACGAAAAACGAGAGCAGTAGAGTAAAAAGTACACTTCCCTGTAGAGAAAACAGTGCCGATATCGGGGCAATGAGCACACCTGCCAGCCACATAAAAAGCACCGGCTGTAATAATTCCATCTTCAGGGCTCCCTTGTTTAGGAGGTGTAGAGTTATCAAAGATATTAACACCATTATGTTCAATGAATAGATAAAGGTTGAGGCAAAATGCCTGTCAGCGTAGTAACTGGCACCAGCAGCTACCACCAGAGCACCTGCCAGAGGCAGTAATTCAAACCACAGGGTGGGATAATTCACCTCACTGTAGGCTGCCTCCGGAACTCCCATAAACAGGGTCATAATCAGCACTGCTGCCAGAGGTAAAACTACCAGCAGCAGACTCAGAGCCACCCCGAAAAACTTTCCTGTCAGGAAGGTGATGCGGGATACAGGCTTGCTCAGCATCAGAACGGCCGTTTTTTCCTCAACTTCCCCTGCCACGATTGAAGAAGTTCCCAGTACACTGACCGCCATCACCACCATCAGTATGGTGCCCATGGACATATCCTGAATCAGTCTTGCGGCATTTAACATTGTGAACATGGTGAAGGCAGGAGAAGAAAGAATAAACAGGTATGCAACCACGATAATAAGCGAGAAAAACGGTTGCCGTACACAACTCTGAAAAGATATATGGCTTAAAACAGTCAAACTTCTCATTACCAGACTCCTCCCGGATAATAACAGTAATGTTAAATAATTACCATAAATTTATGTGCCTGTCAAAAATTAAAAAATTGACTTTTGGTCTTTTTTGACTTAAACTGATTGGATGGATTTGAAAAAAAAGGTGTTAAAGAAAGAGGAGATTGAGTATCTGGGCAACCTTGCAAAGATAGGTTTGACTGAAGATGAGAAGGCACAGTTTGCAGAAGAACTGGATAAAATAATCTATTATATTTCACAGCTTTCAGAGGTGCCTACGGAAAAGGTTTCGCCGGTATGGCAT
>CAYORP010000108.1:0-12557 GCA_964406415.1 uncultured bacterium | reverse complement strand
GTCGCTCGACTTGCATGTGTTAGGCACGCCGCCAGCGTTCACCCTGAGCCAGGATCAAACCCTCAGAGAAATTTTGAGACCCGAATACCTCCAAATTGATAAAGAGCTTTTTTTCTCTTCTTTGTATAGTATACCTCTTTCTCTTAACTATGTCAAGAGATTCTATACCCTTAAATTTAAAACTTTTTAGTTCCTTATTCTTCCGGGAGCGCAGGTACTTCCTCTGGAGGCACAGGCATCTCCTCTGGAGGCACAGGCATCTCTCCTTCAGGAGGCATCATCGGGCCCTCCATCTCTGGTGGAAGAGTTGGAGCCGGTGCTCTCCTCGGCATAGCCTGCTTGATAATAAAGAACAGCGCCACAAGAATAATTATTATCAAGATAATTACCCCTGCCGGATTATTTTTTTTATTCTCCGCCATTTTTCCCTCCTTTCTTCGTTTTTCTTTTACTTGCTTTTTACTTAAACTTCAACAAGTTTATCATATTCTGAAAACTTGTCAAGTCTTTTTTTCGGGGCGCCCGGATTTGAACCGGGGACCCCCTGAACCCCATTCAGGTGCCCTAAGCCGGACTGGGCCACGCCCCGTAGTAAATATTCAGCCGTATTGAATATTTACAGAGCAATCGAAAATCGAGATTCGATTGCAGTCTATTTTCCATTTTTGACTTTCATCTTCAACCGCTTTCCCTGCTCATCTTTATATAGTTCATACAATACTCATCTTTCCCTGTCAATACATCTGCCAGATATATGGCTTCCGTCATACCAGCGTCTGTAGGGTCCATTATGGCAGAGTCTAAACCGCAGTCAATTGAGAGGGCAAGAAAATACTTGTTCAAAAGTTTTCTGTTGGGCAGTCCAAAAGAAACGTTAGAAAGTCCGCAGGTTGTTTTCACACCGGGAAATCTGGTTTTTATGGCCTTAACGCTCTCCAGAAAAATGCTCCCGTTTTTTACGTCTACACTGACAGGCTGCACGAGAGCATCTATAAAAACATCTTCTCTTTTAACGCCAACGCCCTCCAGTAATCCCAAAACCTTTTCAGTTATCTCTATTCTTTTCTCAACGTCGGTGGGAATACCAACATTATCCATTGTCAGCCCCACAACCTTGCAGTTGTTGTTCTCTCTTATAACAGGCAGCAGTTTTTCTATCCTTTCGTTTTCGCCGTTGATGGAATTTATCATCCTGTCAGGACTTTTTATCATGGGCAGAGAATTATTTATCACCTCAGGGTCAGAACTGTCCAGACATATCGGAACATCTCCAAGTTCATTCACGATGTCCACAAGCCACTCCATATCAGATATTTCTCTTGCCTGCCCTTTGCCTGTCCCTGCATTCAGGTCAATATAGTGTGCTCCACTGTCAATCTGTCTCTTTGCGATTTTTTTTATATACTGCCTGTCCTTTTTTTCTATCGCCTGAGCAATGGACTTCCTCGTTGCATTTATCAATTCCCCTATCATAATCATTTCCAGCCTCCGTTTTAGGCTATTAATGTATAATTTTCAATACCATCTGTCAAATCCAAACTATCAGTTTAATATATGTTATACTACTATGATGGAGATAACGAAAGAGGAGTTTGAGGAGATAGTTGCAAGGAAACATGAGAGTCTGCCAAAAATCATCAGGGATAAGATTGAAAACCTGGAATTTTTCGTTGAAGAAGGTACATCCCCCAACCTGCTCGGTTTATACCATGGCATCCCCTATCCTAAAAGAAAAAACCCCGGTTATTCTTTTGTCATGCCTGATAAGATAACCCTCTTCAAAAAGGCTATAGAACGTGGCTGTAGGACAAGAGAACAACTGGAAAAAAGAATTGAGAAGGTACTCTTTCACGAGATAGGCCACTACCTCGGTCTGGATGAGGATGATTTACGCAAACTGTCCCTCTGACCGCTTTGAATTTACACAGATATTTTATTCAACTCATTCCTGAAGAAGACGGTTAAAGGGAAGTGTTTACTTTTGAAGATTCCTTTTACTTCCCTTACAGGCATGACGCCCATCAGGGTATTTGTAAGGAAGACCTCATCTGCTTCTTTCAATTCTTCCGGGAGAAACATGCCTTCAATTATTTTTATGCCCTGCTCTTTACATATCTCAAATACAACTTTTCTTGTTATGCCCGGCAGAACTCCGCAGTCAATGGAAGGAGTGAAGACCCTCTTTTTTTTTACAAAGAAAAGGTTAGAAACTGTTGCAGATGTGAGAAAACCCTTTGTATTGAGAAATATGGCGTCCTGGTATCCCTGTTGTTTTGCCTCAATGCGCGCCAGAATGTTTTCAAGGTAGTTGAAGGATTTTACATTTGAAAGCGGTGACATCTCATTTCTAAAATACTTCCTACTAACAATACAGGTTATTCCCCTTTTATAGAATATTTCAGGGTAGGGATGATATTTTTTCATCTGTATTAAAACATTTGAACGCCTTTCATCTTTGGGGTCAAAAGAGTCCGTCTCTCTTCTGAAGACGCTGACCCGCACATATGCATCAACAAGTCTGTGTTTTTTAAGAACATTCTCAATCATATCTTTCAATACTGTGCCTTCCCCTGCAACCCTGAGATTGCATACACCTATGCCCTTCTGCATCCGTTCCCAGTGGTCATCCCAACGGAAAAGAGAGTAATTTACAGCATGCAGGGTTTCAAAAATACCGTCACCATACAGAAATCCACGTTTGAGTTTTGACAGAGAAATTCCTTTTTCTGCTGTCTGTCTGCCGTTAAAAATGTAGTATCTTTTCATTCCAAAAACCCCCTCACCTTAATCCTCTCCCCCGAGGGGAGAGGTGAGAAGTTGGAGATACCTTCATGGCCGAGGGTTAAAAATAACGCCTTTGCCTTTGTCATCGTCTCCTCATATTCTTTTTCAGGGATACTATCCCAGACAATACCCCCACCAACAGGATAGTATAACCTATTTCTTTTTAAAAGTATCGTTCTGATAAGAATATTCAGTTCAACATTGCCATTAAAACCGATATAGCCCATACTGCCTGTATAAAATGCCCTCTTGTTCGGCTCCAGTTCCTCTATGACTTCCATTGCTCTTATTTTGGGTGCACCTGTTATAGAACCACCAGGGAATGTGGCTCTGAGAAGGTCAACAGTAGATATTCCGTCTTTTAAAATGCCTTCTATAACAGAAGTGGTCTGCAACACTGTTTTGTAACTCTCAACCTGCCTTAACTTTTTTACCTTAACTGTTCCGTAACGGCATACCCTCCCGAGGTCATTCCTTTCAAGGTCAACTATCATTACAAGTTCCGCCTTATCCTTCTCAGATATCAGTAATTTCTTTCTATTCTCTCCATCCTGCCTCCTGTTCTTGCCCCGGGGCATGGTACCCTTCATTGGTACAGTTATCACCCGGGCCCCCTCCTTTTTCAGGAAAATTTCCGGGGAGTTTGATAGAAGAAGGAAATTACCTGCATTGAAATATCCTGAATATAGCGTCGGATTGACCTTCCTCAGTTTTAAATATATCTCTTCCGGAGAGAATAAACCCTCTGCCTCAAGACGCTGTGCAAAATTTATCTGGTAGACATCTCCTCTTGCTATGTAGTCCCTGATTTTTTCCACAGACCTGATGTACTGTCCATATGTCATATTAGAGGAAATCTTTTTTACATCCGCTATCTTTATTCCTTCTGACAGTGGTTCCGGATTGATACTACCGCAGGATATTTTTTCCAAAAGGTCGGTTTTCTCTCTGAATGCCATCCTGAAAACCTTTTCTTTTTTGCCCTCAAGGTTTGCAGAAATAACCTGAATATTCTTTCCAGTGTGGTCTATCAGCAGAATCGTATCGTAAAAACCGAGGTATATGTCCGGGATGTTCAGGTCGTCCCTGCCTGTATCAGGTAATTTTTCAATCTGCCATCCGAGGTCATATGAAAAATATCCCAATGCACCAGGAGAAAAGAAGTTTGTATAAGAAATACGATATTCTTTTAGCAGTTCATTGAGGGTTTCAAGAGGGTCTCCATAAAAGTTTTTAGTACTATCCTGTCTGCTGATTGTTATTTCCCTTCCTTTGCTCTTATAGACAAGAAACGGCTCAAAAGCGATAAGGGAATATTTCCCACTCCGGCTGGGGATACAGGTATCCAGCCACACAAAATGCCTTTTTTCTCTTAAAAGAAGGAAGAGTTTCTCAGGCAGGACAAAAGGAACCTTTTCGGCAATAAACCCCTGTGGACCAAGCATTTTGTTCTCTATCAAAATCCCCCTTACATTCCCCCTTTTGCAAAGGGGGAGAAAGGGGGATTTGTTCATTTGTCTATTTTTTTTATCTTGTTTACCCTTCTCAGGTGTCTTCCTTTCAAGAAAGGTGTTTCAAGAAACACCTTCGTAATCTCAAGAGATAGTTCATTCCCGAGCAGCCTGCCGCCCATAGTCAGGACATTTGCATCGTTGTGCTGTCTTGCAAGTACTGCATCCTGTACGCTGCAGCACCTCGCCGCCCTTATGCCTTTATACTTGTTGGCAATGATACTCATTCCTATCCCTGTTCCGCAGACCAGCACACCAAAATCAATCTCTTTGTTCTGAATACCCATTGCAAGTTTCTCGGCGAAATCAGGATAGTCCACGGACTTTTTGATGTCGGTACCGTAGTCTATAACTTCAAAACCCTCATCCTTAATCTTCGCTTTCAAAAACTCCTTCAGGTCAAACCCTGCATGGTCACTCCCCAGCCCCACTTTCATTTTTTCTCCTGTTATGGGATTCCCTGAACGTCTTGTTTATTTGCAGTACTTCTTATTTATCAAACAATTCCATTGGATTTATTTTGAATTGAAGCATCTTTGATGTTTCTCTGCCAGCATCTCCACCTTTTCTTTGCATTGTGATTTTACCAATTTTTAGACTTCCTCTGTCCGTAATTCTTACATCTTCTCCGCCAAAAACATTTAAAACATAATTTATATGTTTCAATATCCATTCGGGATTTTCATTTTTCTTCTTCAACACAACCATCATCCAACTAACAAGAAATTCGTCATTGCCCTTCAGAATATCTGAAACAATCAAAATTTTATTTTTAGTGAAGAACTCTACAATCAGTTGTTGAGTTACAACATCCATCTCATCGAAAAACATTCTTCTCGTATCCCTTAAATCTTTTGTTTCAGACTTTATCTCGCCAGTAAACAACTTTAACGGTTTTACAATATTTTCCGGGATTCTCCACATTTCAGCATATTTATCAATCCATCGTTTATCTACTTGATTAAAACCTTGAGGATTACTTACTAACTTGACAGATAAATTTTCTATAGCAATAGACTCTTTGAGATAAATTGTTATTTGCACCTGAACGTCTGTTTTATGACTGCCAGTTATTATTATTGCTTTAACTTTTTCAATTTTCTTTAAATCATAACCCATAATATCAAGCCATTGTTGAGCATCCTCATCCTCCTGCCAATTATTAAACTTTCTGGCAATGTCTTTTTCGGTTTTAAAACCTCGTTTTGCCGTTCTTGACCCCAATTTTACTAATTTTTTCTTATTCATAATGTTATTTAACTATCTCGAATTTGTAACTACTAAACATCTCGTTCTGTTTCATCCCCACTTTTTCTTCAATTCTCTTTAAATACTTTGGATTTAACTCTATCCCTACTGAGTTCCTTCCTAAATCTCTTGCGGCTTTCATTGTTGTTCCGCTTCCGAGAAAAGGATCCAAAATCCAATCTTCCATGTAAGAAAACATTTTTATCAGCCGTGCCGGTAATTCCCATGGATAAGCAGCACAATGCTCATCTTCAACTCCGTTAATATCATTCCATATGGCATCTCTGAATTTTTTAAAATCTTCTTTGGTTACTTTTGATTTTTCCTTAATTTCTTTAGAAACCTCTCTTTTACCGATTTTTCTAAAAATGTGAATTGGTTCAACCGCATTTGAAATCATAAAATTTGTCGGGTATGGATAACTTCCGAAAAGGACAGAACCGTCTCTTGACGTTGTTTTCTGCCAATAAATCGTTCCCATAAACCTTAAATTTTTTATATCATTCAACTGTTGCCAGGTTAAAAGAGATAAATTAGCGGTCGTCCTGCGTTTTTCATCCGGCTCAGAATAATAGATATTACCAATATTTAAAGCGATTTTTCCATCAGGTAATAATGTTCTTGCCACTTCTTGCCAAACCTTATTTAATTTTTCCAAATATTGCTTCAGGGTATCAGTACGCCCAATTTGCTCCTTATGTCCATAATCTCTAACATTCCAATAAGGCGGTGAGGTTACCATTAACTGGAAAAAATTATTCGGTAATTTTTTTAGTACTGTTTCAGCATCGCCAATATAAATCTTGTGATTTGTAGTTTTCATATGTTGTTCTTCCTATTGCTACCGGGAAAATAATGTTTTTTCACAGTATAATAATAACAAATTACGCCCAATCAGGCAAGGGAAGAAACAAATGGGAAAGGTGGTAGAAGAAGATTTTCTGTTACGTTTATATGTGAACTGAAGCCTGCGACTACCTAATTATGTCAAAAATTTCAGAATCGTTTACCGCAGTTGGACAGGAGTGGTACCTGTGAGGTCAATGATGGATGAAGGGGTGCCCTGTGTTATGCCACCGTCTATGACAATATCCACTTTTTCTTTCAGTTTGTCAGGTATCTCTTCAACGCAGCAGGGGGCATTCTCACCCGATATATTTGCGCTTGTTGAGGCAAGGACATCAAATTTTTTAACAAGGCGTAAGAGAAAACTGTGGTTGGGAATTCTGAATGCCATCGTCCCGGTTTCAGATGTAATGTGTGAAACGTCCCTTTTCGCTTTTATTATGAACGTCGTTTTCCCCGGCCATTTCTCTTTAAGAAAAGTTATCTTTTCCGGTGGTATTTCCGCAAATTCCTTTGCTTTTTCAATGGTATTCACAAACCCTATGAGAGATTTGTCCGCAGGACGTCCCTTTATCTCAAAAATCCTTTCCTTTGCCTGCTCGTTCAGTCCATCGCAGACAATACCGTATACAGTATCTGTTGGGACAATCGCAACGCCGCCTTCGCGCAGGATTTTTTCAGTCCTTTCAATTATTTCGTGGCTGTTATGTTCATCCAGTCTTAAAATGTTCACTTTTATTTCTTGCCCTATCCTTTTCATCCCCTCCTGTTTTCTCCCCCATCAAGGGGGAGGATATAAGTGGAGAAAGTATCCCCTTCTGCTTCCTCCCACCCAAGGGGAGAAGATATGTCAGGTGCCAAGACCTATCCTGCATTTGTGCGAAAATCTTTCGTAGGATTTCTTTTCATTGGTCTTATACAGGGACGTCCTTTTAAGAAGTTCGTCAAAATCCACGCTGTGTGCGTCAAAATCCGGACCGTCCACACAGGCAAATTTTACCTTGCCCGCCACGGTCACCCTGCAGCCGCCGCACATACCTGTACCATCAACCATCAGTGGGTTCAGACTCGCCACTGTTTTTATGCCATACTCCCTTGTCATATCGCTCACTTTTTTCATCATAGGTACAGGACCGGCGGTAAGAACATAGTCAATCTTTTCATCTCCGGACTTAATCAGGTCAAGAAGAACGTCTGTGGTGAAACCCTTTCCCCCCTTGCTGCCATCATCAGTGGCTATCAGAACCTCATCACTTATACCCTTCATCTCATTTTCCAGTATAAGGAGTTTCTCATTCCTTGCACCCATTATCGTTACAAGGTAGTTACCCTTTTCCTTAAAGGCCTTTGCCATCCAGTAAACGAAAGCTGCCCCCACCCCTCCAACAACAATGCATACCCTGCCGTATCTTTCAATCTCAACGGGGTTGCCGAGAGGTCCCAGAAGATTCAATATCTCGCCTCCCTCTTCAAGCATTCCGAGTTTTGAGGTGGTGGTACCAACCTCCTGGAATATCAGGGTGATGGTTCCCTTTTCTGTATCGGCACCGGCTATCGTCAGGGGTATCCGTTCACCTTTCTCATCCACACGCAGAATGATAAACTGTCCGGGCCGGGCTTTCCTTGCTATCAGTGGTGCTTCAACCTCAATTCTTTTTATCTTTTCGCCCAGTATCTCTTTCTTCATAATCTTATTCATTTATTTCCTCTCGTAAAAGTGGGTTCCCATGGCAATGGAGAAAGCAATTTGAGCACAATCAGCGGAAGGACAGTTCCAAAACTTGTGTTTGGGAAAGAGGGAAAACCACCCCGTCTTTCAGAGAGTGGAAGGGGCATCGCATCCCCATGTCTTCTATGGGGTTTCCCCTTTCCTCAAATACTTTAGTTTTGTCTGGCCTGGAGCGTCATGCGAGAATTGGCTTTCTCCAAAAGCCAGTATCACCTCGACTTTTCCCACTTGAGAAGTTCAGTAACACTGCTCAGCGTTCCGCCATCCTTTATCTCTTTTCTTATCCTGTTTTCCTTTTCAAGTACGTCCATTGCACGGTTGGCTACCTCAACAACCTTCTCTTTCGGTATCACAACAACTCCGTCTGAATCACCAACGAGCCAGTCACCCGGATATATGGTATATCCTTCTATCCTCACAGGAACGTTTATCTCCCCGAATCCCTTTGGTTCTCCGGCTTCGGGACAAATCAGACTTGAGAAGACCGGCAGTTTCATCTTTCTTATATCCTCAACATCCCTCACCCCACCATATATCACCACACAGGAAACCTTCTTTATCAAGGCACTGTTGGTTGCAAGTTCACCCCAGACAGCAGGGCCAACACCTCCAGCATCTATCACTATTACTTCTCCCTGTTTAGCAACGTCTATAGCCTCAACGGGTTTTGCCCAATCCCCGGGATAGGTTCTCACAGTCACCGCCCTGCCCACCACCCTGAAACTTCCCTGCAATACAGGGACAAGTTCTCTTAACCATCCACTGCGGTGCTGGGCATCTGACACGTTTGCGGTTGAAACCTGAAGAAGAGTCTCCTTAACATTTTCAATGGATGTTCTTTTATACAACAGGGTTTTTATCTTTTTATTCTCGGTAACGGCCTTCTTTATCAGTACCACAGACTCTTTTATTTTTTCAGACTTTGTTATCGCTCCACCTATAATAATGATTGAGGCACCGGCTCTCAGAGCATCAACAACATTTTCGGAGTTCAGACCTCCGGCTATCGCAACCGGAACACCAACCGCATCCGTTATCTTATTCAGAATGTCAAAAGAGATATCTCCAGTCATCTGCCTGTCTATGGGGATGTGCACCCCTATATAGTGTATCCCTAATTTCTCAACCTCTTCTGCCCTTTTTACAGTAGCCGCATCTTCAAGAAGGTCAACCATAACCTCACCACCATAGTTTCTTGATGCCTCCACTGCCTCTGCAATGGTATGGTCAGATGCGTTTCCCATCACCACCACTATGTTCGCCCCTGACTTAAAAGCAATTTCAGCCTCAACCCTTCCGGTATCCATTATCTTCATATCTGCTATGATTTTTTTGTCCGGGAATTGCTTCCTGAGCATACGGAGAGCATTCAGCCCTTCTGACTTTATAAGGGGGGTCCCTGCCTCCAGCCAATCAATACCAGCGGCAGACGCCTCTGTAGCTACCTTCAGTGCTCTCTTTATTTCAGTGAAATCAAGAGCTACCTGTAATACAGGAAATATACTTCTTTTTTTATCCATTTTTCCCATCCCTGTCCTTTCCCTGTTTTACGCCGTTATTCTTGTTGTTTGCCCTATGTCTGTATTTTATAATACTAACCCTGTTGGTCTCATTTATCCTCTGATACTCCGCACTGTCAACCATTTTTTCTATCATATAGGTACTCATTGCACCGAGGGATTCTTCCTCATCATCCTCTTTCGTGGGTTTTAAGGGGTTGTACGGAAAGCCCCTGTCAAAAACCTCAACCGTAATGGAATTTCCGTCGTATCTCCAGGTTACTTTTAACATACTATCAAAAGATGCGGAGTTGGAAATTATGTTTGAGCATATTTCATCAACAACGAGCATCAATTCCCAGGTTTTCTTGAACCCCAGTTTTACAAATAAACTTCTCTCCTGAATAAAATCGGATATTCCCTCAAGACCACCGGGTTTCTTCTCAATCTCTATATAGTCACAGTCATTTTTGCCTGCCATTTTTCTCCAGCAAGGTTTCTTTATATATCTTTTCTATTGCATCAACCATCTTCTCTACAGGGAAAAGGGACATTACGATTTTCCTTCCTTCTTCTCCCATTTTATAAGATATTGAAGGGTTTTGCAATAGAAAACGCATCTTTTTTTTCAGAACCTCCACGTTTTTTGGGGGTATCAGATATCCTGTTCTGCCATCAATAACCAGTTCCCTCGCACCGTCAACGTCAAAGGCGAGAACGGGTCTGCCCCCGGCAAACCCCTGTGCCACGGCCTTTGGCAGACCTTCCCTTAAACTGGTATGCACAAGAACATCCATAGATGCTATAAGTTCAGGTATCCTTGAAGGAGAAACCAGCCCCGTAAAGATGACCTTTTCAAGGATTTTATTATCTCGGGCAAATCTTTCCAGTTCCGGTCTGAGTATCCCGTCTCCGACAATAAGCAGTTTAGTCTCAGGATATTCTCTGACAACAGACGCAAATGCCTCCATAAGATACTCCTGTCCTTTCAGGTGATACAACCGACCCACCATTCCGAACACCTTTTCGTTGTCTCTTATACCGAGGGAACTTCTCGTTGAACCTCTATCTTCTTCCGCATCAAGATACGGCTGAACCTCAAAGCCGCTATAGACAACAGAATATTGCTTTTCTCTGCCTATGCCGGCTCTTAAAGACTTTTCTTTCATTACTGCACCCACGCATATATACCTGTCCGTGAAGAAACCTGCAATCTTTTCTGCGGTTATATAAAACCCGTTAAGCAGGTGGGACTGAAAATCATGAAAAGAGAGACCGTGTACTGTGTGGATTGTCACTGTTCTTTTGTATGCAAACTTTGCTGCAAGCCTCCCGACTACTCCTGCTTTGGCACTGTGGGTATGGACTACATCATATCTGCTCTTTCTGAAAAGACGGTAAAGTTTCAAAAAAGTGAGCACGTCCAGAAAGGGATGGATTTCTCTTACCATCTCTTTTATTACAATCAATCTGAGCCCACTTTCCTTTTTTATCTGGTCTTCAAGGGAACCTTCAGGCCCTTCAGTCGGACCGCTAACAAGGTCTACAACATAACCCTTTTCCTTCAGTCCCTTAACGGTAAATATTGTATTTTCCTGAGCGCCTCCGACAATAAGGCGGGTAATCACATGGCAGATTCTCATTGGGGTTGCAAAGCCATAAAATTGACCATTTGAAGTCCCAGATTTGAGGTTAGTGCAAGGCGCGACGATGGGTGTGTGCCCACTGTGGCACATATCCGAGAAGCAACGCCGCAATGACCCAAAGATGGGACTTACCGAAGGGCCAGTCCGCTTTTGGGCTGCGACTGCGTCGCTCATCGCTTCCGTAGTACAGTGACTACGCAAGGCTCTTCGCTCCTTGTCTCGCCCCAAAATCACCTCTGGCAAATAGTCAATTTTATGGCTTCGCAACCCCATTATATTTCACTTATGCTTGTGTCAGGTCCGTTCTCAACCGCGGCAAAGATTCTGACCCCCTTTATATCTATCTTTATCTTGTCTATGTCAAAGTCATCAGGGAGGATTCTTATATGTGCAATATTGTCCCTCGGTATCATAATAATTCGTTTTTTATCATCTACATCCACAGGTTGTATATTACCCTTCATAACAAGAATCCCTTTGCCATCAAGCATCAGCCAGTTTTCCGTAAACTTCAACACCTTGCCTATAAAAACCCATACCTTCTGTTCTGCATAATTTCTCCTGAACCGTATTTTAATAATCTTCCCTTCTATCATTAACCCCTCCTTATCTCACATAGCATTCTCGCACATACTGTAACATAATTCCTCTGATTGTTTCAAGTTCATCATCGGAATATGTATGGTAGGAAAGACTCTTGGGGTCAACTGCTTTGGTAGGTATAAACTTTTGAATGTAGTACAGATTTGCACCCTTTATCAAAGCACCTATATTTTCAAAATCTTTTACCGGCAGTAATTCTTTTACAACCGTGGTCTTGAATTCATATCCCAGACCTGAGTTTTTTATCAGGTCAATAGACCTTTCTATATTTTTTACATCCACCTTCACACCTGCCACAACCTCATACCTTTCCAGAGGTCCTTTTACATCCATCGCTATATAGTCAAAGAGTTTGTCCTCAACCGCTTTTTTAATAACGTCAGGAAATGTTCCGTTGGTATCAACCTTCACCAGATAGCCCATCTTCTTAAGCCGCTTTGCAAAAGACAGAAGACCTTTCCCATAAAGACAGGGTTCTCCACCCGTAATGGAGACTCCATCAAGATACCCTTTTCTTTTCTCCAGAAAGGATACTATCTCTCCCATATCTAAAGGCGGGAGAAAACTTTCAGGCAGGACAAGTTCAGGGTTATGACAGTAAGGACAACGCAGGTTACAACCCTGTGTAAATATTATACAACTTATCTTCCCGGGGAAATCTATCAGGGAGGTTTTTTGAAGACCGCCTATT
>CAYORP010000107.1:0-4007 GCA_964406415.1 uncultured bacterium | reverse complement strand
GTAAAATTTTCTTGATATCCTCTCTTACGATGTTTTCAATTTTTTTATCCATATCTCAGTCCCGCCTTCTCTTTTGCTTCATTAAGTGTTTCCAGAGCGACCCTTCTTGCTTTTTCTGCTCCGTTGTTTAAGATGTTCCACAACACTTTTTTATCTTGCTCCAGTTGTTTTCTTCTGTTCCTTATGTTGCCGAGATATTTTGCAAGCATTTCTCCCAGTTCTCTTTTACATTCAGTGCAGCCCATAACTGCGTTTTTACAGTCTTTTTCTATCTCCCCTGCCCTGCCGGAGTTAAAAATCTTGTGGTAGGTAAAAACAGGACAGGTTTTTGGGTGCCCCGGGTCTTTTTTGTATATCCTTTTTGGGTCTGTAAACATCTTGCTTATTTTATCCTTTATTGTTTCAGGAGTATCTTTCAGGTATATACAGTTGTTATATGACTTGCTCATCTTTCTGTTATCAGTCCCCGGTATCTTGGGGGTCTCGGTTAGCAGTGCTTCCGGCACAGGAAATGTCTCACCATATAAGTAATTGAATCTATTGGCTATTTCTCTGGTCAGTTCAAGATGTGGTAACTGGTCAATCCCTATGGGGACATATCCTGCCTTGTAGATTAAGATATCTGCTGCCTGCAGTACCGGATATCCCAGAAATCCATAGGTGTTCAGGTCTTTTTCTATAAGTTGCTTTTTCTGTTCCTTGTAAACCGGGTTTCTTTCAAGCCACGGTGTCGGGACAATCATGGAAAATATCAGGTGAAGTTCTGTATGTTCAGGAACCATTGACTGAACAAATATCGTTGATTTTTCTGGGTCAAGACCTGCTGATATGAAATCTATGGCTACCTCTTCTGCATAATCTTTGGTCCGTCTCATAGATGCATACTCGGTGCTTAGGGCATGATAGTCGGCTATCATATAGAAACACCTGTATCCCTCATCCTGAAGTCTTTTCCAGTTTGCCAGTGCTCCGAAAAGATGTCCTATGTGTAAAGGACCCGTTGGTCTCATACCGCTTAATATAGTTCTGTTGTTCATAAGTTCATAACTCCATAACTTCATATTTATTCAGAATTATTTCTGGCAATCTTGCGAATTGAGGGGGCATGATTTTTCATCCCGAAATACTCCTCAATAATCTCCCTGTGGTCAAACGCAAAATTACCCGGGAGGTTATCTTGTGTGAAAGTTTTTGCATCCTCAGCGTCATCATCTGCTTTCAGAGTCCCCTGCCCTTTTGCAGTGAACACGGTTGATATTGTGTGCTGCCGGGGGTCCCTGTCCGGAGCGGAATAGGTATGAAACTGTTTCAGTTCCGTAACATCCAGTCCTGTTTCCTCCTTTGCTTCTCTTACCGCTGCATTCTCAAGGCTTTCCCCGTATTCAACGAATCCCCCGGGTATTGCCCACCCGTAAGGATAATTCTTCCTTTTTATCAGCACTATGCCGTCAGGCATCTCTATTATAATATCAACCGTTGGAACTGGATTCCTGTACGTCTTTTTTTCCACAGGCATTAATTTTACACTTTTCCCCTTCAAAAATCAATGTTATTTTCTGTCCCTGATTAGAATTTCAGTTTTTCTCTTGAAATTTTTTTAGAGAAAAAAAGAAAGGAGTTTTAAAAGAAAACGGAACCGCTTCCCTCAACCGGGTAGGTGATAAATACATCAGGCTCAAGATTCAGCATGTCATAATATTTCTTTAACAGCTCCTGCTTAAGTTTTTCATAGGAGTCTTCCTTTACCATAACCATTATGCATCCTCCAAGGCCTGCTCCTGAAATTTGTGCACCGATAACCTCGTTTACAGAAAGAGAAATATCAACCATCCTATCTATCTCGGGGATGCTGCATCTGTAAGAACCTGGCTGTAAAACGAGCGTACTATCTGACCCTTTTCCTGCTTTTTCAATGAGTTTATCCATTGTTCTATCTGAATAATCTGTATGAAAGGGGACTGATGTATCATTATCAGTCCACTGTACGATTCTATCTCCGTTGTGTGATATATTCATCCAGGTGCCGAAATCCTTTAGATTGTTTTTAAGGAATAGACTGGCGCACAGGCGGCTCCTTAAACACTCTGCCAGTCCATAAATAAAAACCTCTCTGACGGGGAATAAACTCAGGTTTTCAGGGATATCCTCTATCTGCATTCGCAGCCGGTCAGATATTTTTCTTTTAAGAAGGTCTTTTGCCGTTATGTTAACAGGCAGATATTTTAAAACAGTCAGAATCTCTTTTTCCCTAAGGCCACTATTGTAAACAATATCTCTGAAATAATTCACTGATTTGAAGATCTCAGGATACCTGTTTTGCAACAGTTCCATGCCTATACGGTAACAGGCAACCCGCTGGTTATATATATTTCTTGCTCCTTTTGTTTTATGCGCCTGATGTTGAGAATTTGCTATAGCAATCACACAGTTTTCAGGGAAATCAACAGTCTCTATTTTTTTGAGGGGAGAGAAACCTATTTGGGTGATGGACCCTTTCTGTGAATATTTGATAGCGGCCTGGTCTCCACTTCCTCCTCTGGTTCCCACATACTGCTCACCCTCACCACATAATTCCACAAATTTTTCAGGGGTGATATTTATGTTGTTTAGTAAAACACAGGCTTCTGCTACGGATACAAATAATGCTGATGATGAACTTATACCACCTCCGGCAGGAAGGTCACTTGAGGTCATAATGTTCATACCGTTTATTGCTTTCTCCCCTGAAAAATGCTGGAACCTGCTTATAACCGCTTTAATGTACTGTCCCCAGTCACCTCTTGCAAGATGTCCGGAATTTTTTACATGAGAACTATTAATGAATGTGTGCCAGTCTTTCTTTGTATCTATCGCCAGTTCATCTATTGAGAAATGTCTATCTGGAAATCTGCGCGGTTCTATGCTGTGTGCTGATATCTTCCGGTCATTTCTCTTTCCCGCAATACAATAAATGTCCTTATCAAGAGCAATCATATTTACATCTCCGCCCTGATGGTCTATATGTCTGCCCATAAGGTTTATCCTGCCGGGTGCCCTCGTTATTACAACGGGAAGATTTCCATAGCGGCGGTAATATTCCTTTAATAATTCAATGAGCATCATCCTCTTATTTTCAATATAAGGATAGTTACTGCCATAAATGCTGTGAAAGTAATTTAAAGACTGTGGAGATGCTGTCTCCAGATGTCTCAGCCAGTCCAGTGGTTTACGAATAAAACAGGGGTTCTCTTTTAAAAAGACCTTAGATTTTTTCAGAAGATGGTTCTCTATTTCTATTATTTCCTCGGGCGTATTGAAAGACATTACCTGATGCGGGTCATCTACAGGCAGAATTGTTATTTTTGCTCTGGAATTTACAAGTATTGCTATGGTATCAGTAAGATACTCTTCTTTCTGTACATTGTTATCTGTAAGTTGCTTTAGAGAGGAAAAAAATGCCTCTTTTTTGAAAAGGTAAACTGAGAGATTGGCGTATCTGACCTTAGAAAGGGTTTCAGCCGTAATTTTCTGGCCGTTCAGTGTTATTGGAAATTTATTTTCCGCAAGATATTTTTTTATGTCAGGAACCTCCAATATCCCTGCTATTTTGTCTTTTCCCTTCTGAATGATACGTCCTGAAGAAGGAAAATCTTCAGCGTTACCTGCAATAAAACTCAGGTCACTTTTTGTCTTATAAAAAAGTTTAATAAGTCTTTTTAGAATAGATTCTTCAATTACCTTGTCACCGGCTACGACAAGAATATCATCCACTGAAGGGATTGTTTTTATAACATCAGCGGCTGTTTTTGCTGCATTACCGGTCCCTCTGGGTTCCGCCTGATAACAGAAATAGTGCGTGCCGTCTGAGGAAGAGGCGGCCTGCATAACCTGCTCTGCAAGATGTCTTACGACAATAAAGTGGGAGTTTATTCCACATCTATTTAGGGTTTCTATTGTACGGTTTATTACCGGTTTACCACCGAGGGGAAAACAGACCTTATGGACTGAGGAACATCGCATTCTGGTTC